>NZ_PTQW01000013.1:0-207908 GCF_004343725.1 Treponema sp. J25 | reverse complement strand
AAATATGGGATTTAAAGTTATAGTTCTTATACAATAAGTTTTGGAATAAAAAGGTTTTAGCAGCCAAATATGGGATTTAAAGAGGGATGATGGAAAAGACTTCAGAGACTACCTCCGGGTTTTAGCAGCCAAATATGGGATTTAAAGAGAGATTGTTTATTTACTAATCCTTTTGCTCCTCGAGTTTTAGCAGCCAAATATGGGATTTAAAGACTTTTTCAAAAGTAACAGCGAGCGAATTTCAAGGGGTTTTAGCAGCCAAATATGGGATTTAAAGCTGAAAAACCATTTCGATTTTATCATGGAAAAATTAGTTTTAGCAGCCAAATATGGGATTTAAAGACATCCTTCCGAATGCAATAAAACGAGGGTCGGTCTGTTTTAGCAGCCAAATATGGGATTTAAAGAACATGATTTAAATCATCCTGCAACACAAGAGTTTAGTTTTAGCAGCCAAATATGGGATTTAAAGTCTTTAAAATAATCCACAGCTCCCCTAACCATCCATGGTTTTAGCAGCCAAATATGGGATTTAAAGCTTATTACGGTTTTTGCTGGTGACACATTTGTAGACGTTTTAGCAGCCAAATATGGGATTTAAAGTGTAGATGCTACCATTACCGCCTGCGCAGCGTCTGAGTTTTAGCAGCCAAATATGGGATTTAAAGGTGGTCAAAGTCCGCAGGAAGATGGCCATACTTTGGTTTTAGCAGCCAAATATGGGATTTAAAGTCTTTACAACGGCAAAATCTATATGCCTAGAGACGGGTTTTAGCAGCCAAATATGGGATTTAAAGGTGCAATAATAAGAATTTTTGAACTTGCTGGAAAATAGTTTTAGCAGCCAAATATGGGATTTAAAGCTGAAGCGTTGTACGAACTGGCTAGAACAAACAACGGTTTTAGCAGCCAAATATGGGATTTAAAGATATCTTGGAACTTAGTATACAATGTGTATAAGAACGTTTTAGCAGCCAAATATGGGATTTAAAGTGTAGTAGCGGGAGTAGGCGGCTTTGGAGCGATAATGTTTTAGCAGCCAAATATGGGATTTAAAGTATCCACCACGTATTCTAGAAAAAGAAGGATTATCCGTTTTAGCAGCCAAATATGGGATTTAAAGAGAACTGGCAGAGTTTCTTGTTCTCCGTGACGCTTTGTTTTAGCAGCCAAATATGGGATTTAAAGTCTGGAGCCAAAGCTTGCCTTCCGTGCCTTCACTTTGGCAAAACTTACCCAGTGCGACTACATCGAAGCGGTCCGTGGCCGGCTTGTCACGGCCCTAGAGAAAGGGGAAGGCTTTGAACAGCTCTGGAACGATATAAAGGGAATCGCCGAATCGGATGGGGCGACCATCAAACCTGGCTACTGGGAAACGGTGTATCGAACCAATATCCAGACATCCTACAACGCCGGGCGCCGGATGCAGTTTGACCGCTCTCCTCCCGCAGCGCTTGCCCTTATGGTGCTCGAAGATGAGCGTACGAGCGATATTTGCCGACCCCTTGCCGGGCTTGTGCTCCCCTATGACCATCCATTCTGGGAAGACCACTGGCCGCCATTTCACTTCAACTGCCGCACCACCGTGCGGGGTATTTATGAAGATGAAGCGGGCCGCGTCACTTCGGAAAACGTCTCTATGAAAAAGCTTCGGAAAGAATTCCACCCCCAAAGCGGGTTTGGGCAGAATCCGATCAAAAGTGGGACCTTTTACGAACTGACCGACGAAATGGCTAAGCGAGCTTTGCATTATGGGATCATGAAGGACCTGAAAGACTTTGCGGATCATGCGGGGTTTAAAAGCGTGCGGCTATATAATCCGGATTCGCTCGATGGGTTTAAGGAAATTCGGGCTTACTCAAATGGCGGGAAAATATATAAACATGAAAGCTATGGGGAAAAACAGTTACCGGAAGAACGTGTTGCGGAAGATTTGGCAGGATCCGGAAAGACGGTGAAGCTTTTGCCAAGAAGTAATCTGCTTTTAAGCCCCGACTTATGGATAGATGGCGAGATTTGGGAAGTGAAGACCGCAAAAGGAACTGAAAATAGTATTAAAGAAGCATTCAAAAAAAAGCAGGCGGATAAGATTGTTCTGGTCGTTCCTCGGGATAGTCTTGATACGGCTTTAGCTATAGCTCATAAAAAAGCGAATAGTGGATTTTACCAAAAAATATTGATACTGGCAGGAGAAATACAGCGGATGATCACCAAATAAAATACAAGGGGCATACTGTACGTATGCCCCAGGCTCGGTGAGTGCCGCTGGACGCACCTACCATAATAAAATATCGGTCAATTGTACCGATTTGTCAATAGCATCGGGAAACATCGATAGTTGTTTCACGGACCAATTAAAAATACCCCCATTCGAACGAAATTCTAACAGCTAAAATCAATCGAATAGGCAGGGGGAGTATAATTTCACCTCTCTGCAAAATCACCCCCTTTTTTGGCCGTTTTTTGCGTTGCGCCTGTTTTAAGCTGCATCCCGCGAGAACCGTATACACTCCTTTTAGCGCCCCGCACGCCAGGTGTGAGCCCCTTCGGATGGGCGATGGCACCCATCGATTTGCTCGAAGAGCTTGTTCAGAGTCTTCCCCTACCGGTGTAGAAAGGGCGGCTTGCTTTATTGGACCCCGAACCGAAGCCTATCGATCTTCGGGGCCTTATCAAACACATATAAGAGGGAAGAATCCTTAAAACCTATGATACGCAGAAACGGTCTCGGTATGCCCATTTTTTACCTATCTCTATTATTTGTGATGAACCTTAGCGCTCAAGATATTCCCTTACCAAGATATTCCCTTACTCAAGGTGAATGAAACCTTCATTCTTAGGGCTGCCTCTGAAATCGTTCCCGAAGGGAAGTATCCTACCATCGGAAGCGGTTACTACACCACCGTGTATCGCATCGCCCTTGAGAAGGGCCGGAAATACACCATGCGTTCTGTCTGGAAAACCGAAGGGCGAGAACCCCGGCTTATTATGATTCTTGGATACGACCCCACCCTCAAAGCCCGGCCTTCTCGTTCGGGGGTTACTTCGAGCATTGTTCTTAACACATCGGGAAGTTCTGCGGGGGAATTTAAAGACTGGACAAGCTTTACGGTAAGCGAAAAAAGCGAGGGAAACTTTGCCTGGATTGTTTACGCAGCCAAGAAACCGGGAGAATCAACGACCGTATTTTTCGCTGATCCGGCGGATCCTGATGATTTTGTAAAGGGATCGGAAAAGGGCTTTACCCGAGGCCAGGTATGGTCTACTCCACTGTATCTTGAGCGGGATCCAGAGACCACCGTGCCTGCCCTTGGGAATCTGGTTTTAGCCCTCGGCAGTGATCCTATGGGTTTCGCCATTAGGCCTTCACTGCGTTTTCCTGCCTCGACCAGCACTATCTATGCGGTGTTTGGTGTTAATGGCATCTCTGGTTCACCAAAGCTTTCTGTATCGGTTATGGAGCTTACTTCGGGGAAAATTATCCTTCAGAGCAAAGTTGTAGCTTCCGTATCGGGTGATGTGGGTGACATCCCTATCATATCTCCTTCTGGATCCTGGCGTCCTGGTTGGTACAAAGTAACGATTGGCTTGGGGCCAACAGAGCGACATGAAATTTACTTCTTAGCGGTGGAGTAGGGCTGCTCAGCTCACATCCGGACCGCCAGTCTAGTTTTGGCGTTACGGCCGGCGTTGTAACCGGTGCCCGATTGGAACCGTGGCCGACGCCGTTCAGCCCAGTTCCATTATGCCGGAAGTTTACCCCCTGTGAGAGCCCTCCCCAAATCATAAAAAATGCTCCATACTAAATCTATGGAGCATGGGAAAAGACGGCGGAAGAACCTGACCAACCTGCGATGGTTCAACCGCCTTTTAAAATGGACCTTCGGTAGATGGCTCAAACGGGTGTACCGGATAGAAGTTCGCGGCCTTGAGATTTTTCAAACCCTGCGGCCACCGTATATCATCGTAGCCAACCATGTCAGTACCCGGGACCCCTTCTGGATTTCGGCTTTTGTGCCCGGTCCCATCTTCTGGGTAGGCAGCGACAGTAACATGCGGTCCAGCCTCATGCGGTGGCTTTTAAAGCTTGTCGGCACCATTCCCAAGGCCAAGGTCATACCCGACATAGAAACCGTAAACGATATTGTGCAGGTGGTCCGTCGCCAGAAAGGTATAATCGGCCTTTTCCCTGAGGGAGCCCAAAGCTGGAACGGCTCGACCCTGCCCCTGGTTCCATCGACCGCCAAACTGCTCAAGCTCCTTAAGGTTCCTGTGGTGCGGGTACTCGTTCGGGGCGGCTATTTCGCGCTCCCCCGCTGGACCTGGAAACGGAGGCGCGGAACGGTGATTCTGGATTTTTCGCTTTTGTTCACACCCGAATACCTCAGCACCACACCGGTAGAGTCGCTGTCCCTCGATTTGGACCAGGCCTTAAACCACGACGAGTTTTCCGATTCCTATCTTGCGGGGAAGCCTTATCGCAGCCCCCGTCGGGCCGAACATCTTGAACTGTCGCTGTACCTGTGCTCTAACTGCGAATCCTTTGGCTCCCTGAGGAGCCGGGGCAACCGTCTTTTCTGTAGCGCCTGCGGGGCCTTCTGGAAACTCGATTGCTTTTATCAACTCCAGCCCCAATCGGCGCCGTACCGCAGTTTTACCAGGATTCCCGAATGGGATGCCTGGCAAGCCCAGACGGTACAAGAGAAAGCCAGACGAGCAACCGCGGAAGCCCCCAACCATCCTATCGTTTCTGATATGGGGGTCCTTTTACTTCAGGGACGCAGAGCAAATCCCCTCCGCCGCATCCGCACGGGGACCCTGATACTGTTCCCCGACAGGCTGGAACTCGCAACCCTTTCGGGCGAACGGCTCCAGTTCCCCCTACATACCCTGGAGGGTATTACGGTGCTAAAGCGGCAGCTTTTAGAATTTTACCAGGGCCGCACGTTGTACCAGGTTCGCTTCCCCTTCCGGTACATGTCGGCCCGCAAATGGCAGGACCTTATGCTGGCTCTCCAGGATTACCAGACCTCAAAAGGGGGCCCCCAGAGCTAAAGGATCGCAGAGAAAGGGCACAATTCCTTATTAAAACCGCACCCCAAAACCCCGCCCGCAGAGCCTCAGTCAGCCCTACTCCGTAAACCACCAGGACGCAGGTTGTGCCAGGGTTTTCCGCCCAGCCAGTATACCATAGGTAACGAGCACGTATACCAGATAGAGAAACGCGATTCCCATCATGATCCAGAAGGGCACCATGGTACCCTGCACCGCCGCCTGGGCAGGAAGATTGATTGCCAGGATAAACGGTATGGCAAGGAGAAAGGTAAGTCCCGCCGAAAGCATATAATCCGAGGCAACCTTGGTTTTGAATTCCGGGTCAATGACTCTAAGCAATGCAAGCCCTGTGGAAAGGGTCCCCGTGGAGACCCCATATATCATGAGCATCCGTTCAAATTGGTAATCCCGGAACATCCGGGAACAGAACCAGGGCACAATGATCGTGGTCATGATCCCGCAGAGGGTAGACATGAGCAGTATGGGGAACCAGAATGTGGTGACAAACACCAAAGAAATCGCCGCAATAGAGCCGGCCACCATAAAGTCCACAGAAAAACCGGAAATGCGGGAGAGGGTTTCGTTATCCAGAAGGTGATCTACCCTTATCGCTTCGATTATTTTCCGCATGATGATAGCGGTAATCGATGAAAAAATAAAATTGATGCCCCACAGGTTAACCGCCAAATCCCGGCCCGCTTTCCCGAGCAATGACAGGCCCATGGTAATAGCAGAAAGTAAGAGAAAGGACAGAAAATAGGTGAGCAACACTGCGGCACTATGGAAACTAAAGGAGTCGATAGCCTCGTTGTCCGTGGTAAGACGGGCACCTACGGGCTTTTCTTCCTCACGAGCAACGATGCCGGTGAGCATTGTTCTATTTTGCATGCTCGAAAGGAGTTCGCTTTTAAGCCAGCCCTTTTTAAGTCCATGGTTGATAAGATACACTCCGCCAAAACTAGCCCAGAGGTATCCAATGGCCGCGAAGGTAAGCCCGATGCTGGAGGCCCCGCTAAACCCCATGGTTTCCCAGCCCTTGCCGATCGCGAAGGCCTGGCCGGGGCCTAAGGCAAAGCCCAGGGGTAGAAAGAGCCCAAAGGCAGGAAACATCTTTGGCAAGAAAAAGAGGGTAAGAGCCAGGCCAAGCAGCGCCTGGGTCGCATACCCCAAAAGAATCCCGGTAGACATGCCAAGTACACCCCCGCCTTTGTGGCCCTTAATTTTGGGAGACGAAGCTCGGAGGCTCATGGAGATAAAGGAAATATTCAGGAGATGGTACACCAGTTCACCGAGCTTGTTCTGATCATACCCTAAGAAAGGAAAAAGATAGTTGTACACCGGCAATAGAAGAAAACCCGCCGTAAGGGCATTAGGAATAAGATACTTCTGGAAAAACTGCAGCCGGGCTCTGAGAAAGGTGGCCACCACAAGGGCTATCGAGATTGCCCCCGCATCAATTACGGGTTTCCATGAAAAATCCATATCTTACCCCTCACCGTGGGTCTCTCCCTATGGGAAAAGGGCCCATCCTTAAGTTTAATGCTTAAAATGTCGGGTTCCGGTAAAGACCATGGCGATACCGAGTCGGTTTGCCGCTTCGATGGATTCCTTATCCCGGATAGAACCACCCGGTTGAATAATACTCCGGATACCCGCTGCTGCCGCCGCTTCCACCACATCCGCAAAGGGGAAAAAGGCATCAGAGGCAAGCACCCGGGGTTTTTCAGGAGTGGCGAACAGGGACTTCCCTAAAAGTATCCCTTCCGCATCGGCCGCTACCGCCTGGGCTCCCCTCTCCAGGGCCTGCTGGGCCGCCCAGATACGGTTTGTCTGCCCGCCGCCGACTCCCACAGCGGCCCCTTCTTTAACCACCACGATGGCATTCGATTTTACAAAGGTTACCGCCCGCATACCAAACAGAAGATCCGGAATATCTTCAGAGGGAATGGGCCGCTCGGTCACCACTTCCCATTTTTCGAGAAGCCGATTATCCCGGGACTGAACCAGAAGCCCCCCATCCACCGAAATAACCTCTTCCTTATCCTGGGGCGGTAAGGTTGCTCGAATAAGGCGAAGATTCTTTTTAGCCTTAAATACTTCCAGCGCCTCGGGACTAAAGTCAGGGGCTATCACAATTTCCAGGAAAAGTTCCGCCAACTTAGCCGCGGTGGCCCCATCTATCTGGGTCGTGCAGGCCACAATTCCCCCAAAAATAGACACGGGATCACAGAGGAAGGCCTTCTCGTAGGCTTCAAGAAGGGTCTTCCCCAGACCGATTCCACAGGGGGTGTTATGCTTCACCGCCACACAGACACATTCGCCCCGGTTCTGCATAAAGGTAGCGGCCCCCGCCCCTCCATATGCCAGCGCCTCATCAGCAGCCCCAAAAGGAGAATGCCCCAAAGCAGGAACCCCAAAGGCACAGGCGGCCTTCCACGCCAGGTCCATGTCCCGGATGTTGTTGTAACTGAGTTCTTTTCCCTGAAGTTGTTCCATCCCATGAAACGCCCCCTTTCGATCGGTCGCAATATAGAGGGCCCCCCTTTGATGGGCGTTTTCGCCATAGCGGAGTTCCTGCTTCTTTTCAAGACTCATGGACCAGTAGCGGGGGGCCTCCTCTTCCAGCAAATAGCGGGAAATCGCCGCATCGTAGGCACTGGTAAGGTTAAACACCTTACCCGCAAGATATTTGCGGAACTCAAGGGGCACATTCCCTTGTCGCAGATGTTCCATCAGGGCCGGATAGTCCGCCGGATCGGTAAGCACCAGCACATCCTGAAAATTCTTTGCCGCCGACCGGAGCATGGTAGGCCCCCCAATATCAATAAACTCCACTGTTTCTTCCAGGGAAAGCCCGGCCTGTACTTTTTCAAAAAAGGGATAGAGGTTAACACACACCAGGTCGATGGGCTGAATTCCCAGGCGCTGGATAGTTTCCATGTGTTCCTTTTCGCTACGACGGGCCAGGAGTCCCCCGTGAATCGCCGGATGCAAGGTCTTAACCCGGCCATCCAGACATTCAGGAAAACCCGTAACCTGGGACACATCGGTAATGGGAAGACCGTTCTCCTTTAAATAGCGGGCAGTGCCGCCGGTAGAAAGAATCTCCCAATCCTGTTCATGAAGAAAGCGGGCAAGATCGATAATTCCTTCTTTATAAAACACACTGATAAGGGCACGGCGTTTCATGGATGCTCCTTTACAAGACGTTGTACTGCCTCTACTAAGGCGATATGTTCTTCCTGATGAATCCGTTCAGCCAGACGTTCCGGGGTATCTCCCGCGAGAACCGGCACCCGGCGCTGCAAAATAATGGGCCCCGTGTCGGTTCCTTCATCGACAAAATGAACCGTACAACCCGACTCGGTTTCCCCCGCGGCAAGGACCGCTTCGTGGACCCGCTGACCATACATACCGGGCCCACCATACTTGGGGAGCAACGAAGGATGCAGGTTGATAATCCGTCCCCGGTACTCTTGGAGGATGGGCCCCCGCAAAATCGAAAGGAACCCTGCAAGCACTATGTAGTGCACCTGCCACTCCCGGGCCCGTCCTAGAATCCGGTTTGAAAGTTCAAGGCGGCGATCATCCTTTGGAAGATCCCGGCGGGGTTCTTCCACCAGGGTAGGCTTCCCTGCCTTCCTTGCCCGTTCCAGAGCATAGACCCCTGGCCTGTCAGAAATCACTCCCACGATAAAGCCTTTTCCTAAGAGCCCCGCCGATTCGGCGTCCAACAGGGCCTGAAGGTTACTCCCATTCCCCGAAACAAGGACCAGAATGTTGATTCCCTCCGTACGGGCGCTCATAGAAGAAAGCCCCCTGTCAGCCGAAGGCCGGAAAAACTACCTGCCCCCCTTCGGCTCCCCTCCTGCACAAGAAAGGAACACTCCCCGACGGAAGGCAAGAGGCCCCTGCGGAAGTTCCTTAACGAAAAGTTCTCCCCCTGTTGCAACAGGCATTCAAATCGCCAGGATTCCTGGGTATATCGACCCTTCAAGCCTCGCGATTTCCTCAGAAAAAAGACCTTAGGGGCGAACAAGGACTACCTCCCCAAGGCCGGGATTCTTTCCCCCCCGCACTATCTTTTTTCCTGCTTCCCTCGAAGAAACCCCGGAAGTTCCTGTCAAGGCGTTCTCATCAAGTGGATAGGGACCTACCTCTCCAATAATGTAGGCGGGATAGCCCATACTATCCAGGAATTCCACAGCCTGTTCCCCATCATTCTTAGAAACCGCAAGCACAAGGCCGATTCCCATGTTAAAGGTGTTAAACATTTTTTGTTTTATCTGCTCATCCTGGAAAAGAATTTCCTTGCCCGCCGTTTCTCGCGAACCCGCATCTTTCCCAGTTCCACCACCAGCCACTCCATAGGCAATCCGATAAAAAACAGGCGGAATGGGCCAGCTATCTTCGTAGATAAGGGCCGTCTGGGGCCGGGCAAACATCCGGGGGATGTTTTCGTAAAAACCACCGCCGGTAATATGGGCCATCCCTTTTATGAGGATTTTTTCCATCAAGGCCAGGATAGGTTGTACGTATATTCGGGTCGGCTCCAGCAACACGTAGCCGATAGGCATGCCTCCAAAATCTTCCTGCAAATCGGGAATAACCTTACGAATCAGGCTGTAACCATTCGAATGGGGCCCTGAAGAAGCAAGGCCTATCAAAAGATCGCCCTTTTCAATATGCTGGCCGTTGATTATTTTTTTTCGATCCACAATTCCTACCGCAAAGCCCGCAATGTCATACTTGCCAATGTCATAGAAACCGGGCATTTCGGCAGTCTCCCCTCCCAAAAGGACACAACCCGCCTCAGCACAGCCCCGGGCCACACCCTTTACCAAATCTGCGGCCACATCCGCATCAAGCTTTCCACAGGCAAGGTAATCCAGAAAGAACAGCGGCCGGGCACCATGACAGAGAATATCGTTGACACACATGGCCACACAATCGATGCCCACCGTATCGTACTTTTGAAGGCGGAAAGCGATATCCAATTTTGTGCCAACCCCATCGGTCCCGGAAACCAGGACAGGGTCCTCCATTCCTTCGCCCGCCGCAATAAGTTCTCTAAGAGAGAGCATGCCCGCAAAACTACCAATTTCGTTGATAACCGAGCGGCCCACGATATTTTCTTGCATGGTTCCCCGGGCAAGGTCCTTGTATTTTTCTACCGCCCGATAGCCTTCTTCAATGTCTACCCCTGCTTCTTTGTAATCCATTCTGCATCCTTATTCTATAAACTGGAATACCCCGCTTTCTGTAGGTATTCTTGTGCTGGCCGTATCTTTATAGGTCATTCTGTTTGGCTAAACCCACCTCGCCCGGAGTTGGCAGAGGATACTCTCCGGTAAAACAGCCAAGGCAATATCCCCCCTGATGGTTCAGGGCCTCCAACAATCCTTCGGTAGAAAGAAAAGCAAGGCTGTCGGCGCCAATCGCTTCACAGATGGCTTTGATATTATTGGCACTACCGATAAGTTCCTTTCGATGGGGGGTATCGATGCCAAAATAACAGGGAAATCGCACCGGCGGAGAACAGACCCGGAAGTGCACTTCCTTTGCTCCCGCCCGCCGTAAAAGGCTAACAAGCCTTCGGCTGGTGGTCCCCCGCACGATGGAATCATCGATGATTACTACCCGTTTACCCGCCACTTCACTCTTTATGACGTTCAATTTTACTGATACCGCCCGTTCTCGCTCATCCTGACGAGGAGCGATAAAGGTACGCCCCACATACTTACTTTTTACAATTCCCAGTCCAAAGGGTGTTCCAGTGGCCCGGCCATAGCCAATGGCAGCGGGGATTCCCGAATCGGGAACCCCAATAACAAGGTCCGCCACCACCGCCGACTCCCGCCCCAGGATTTCCCCTGCCCGTATACGAGACTGGTACACATCGATCCCGTCGATACGGCTATCGGGTCGGGCAAAATAAATGAATTCAAAGGCGCAGACCGCCCGGGCGGTTTTTTCTCCATACCGGAACGACAGAACCCCATGTTCGTCTATGATAACGATTTCTCCCGGCTCAATGTCTCGGACAAATTCACCCCCCACCGCATCGATAGCGCAGGATTCACTGGCGAGTATCCAGCCCTTTTCTATTTTCCCGAGACAGAGGGGACGAATCCCATGGGGGTCCCGGGCTCCCACCAGGGCCTTTTCGGTCAGGACCACCAGAGCATAGGACCCTTTGATAAATTGAATCGTGTCGGTCAGGGCCTTTTCGAGCCCCTTTTTGTAATTTTTGGCAATCAGGTTGATAATAACTTCACTATCACTCGACGAAACAAACCCTACCCCGGCATCTTCTAAGAGTTCCCGCACCACATCCGCATTGGTCAGGTTCCCGTTATGGGCTACCGCAATAGAACCAAGCTTGAAACGGCTTACAAAGGGCTGGGCGTTTTCTATGGTGCTGGAACCAGCGGTGGAATAGCGGACATGCCCGATAGCTATGGGACCAGACAGTTGAGCCAGGGTAGCAGGATCGAACACATCCCCCACCAGCCCCATCCCTTTTCGGGCTTCTATGGTGCCATCCCGGGCAACGGCGATACCCGCGCTTTCCTGTCCCCGGTGCTGTAAAGAAAAAAGACCATAGTAGACCAAGGGCACCACATTAATTTCGGGGTCACTACTGTAAACACCAAAGACTCCACATTCTTCCCGAAGCTTATCCGTTTCCATAGCAGTCCTCACTGGGTTACGCGGCGCACTATTTCTTCATAAGCTTCTTTCACATTTCCCAGGTCCCGTCTAAAACGGTCCTTGTCAAGTTTTTCGTTGGTTTTAGCATCCCAGAAGCGACAGGTATCAGGGGAAATTTCGTCTGCCAGCACGAGTTCTCCTTCTGACGTTTTTCCAAACTCTAGTTTGAAATCGATAAGTTTTATGTTCCGCTCAAGGAAAAAACTCTTAAGCACTTCGTTAACACGGCCAGCAAGGCGATAAATTTCTTCCAGTTCGTCAAAGGTACTGATGCCGATAGCCACCGCATGGTAATCGTTAATAAGGGGGTCCCCCAGGGCATCGTTTTTATAGGAGATTTCAAAAACCGTGGTCTTCAACTCCATTCCTTCGGGGATACCCAGCCGCTTGGACATAGAACCGGCCGCCACATTGCGCACAATAACTTCGAGGGGGATAATGGTAACCTTTTTACACAGCATGTCCCGTTCATTCAACTGGGAAACAAAATGGGAAGGGATCCCTTTGTTTTTTAAAAGAGTAAACAGGGCTGAGGCAATCCGGTTATTCAGAATTCCCTTATCTTCTATCTGGGCCCGTTTTTCTCCATTAAAGGCCGTAGCATCATCTTTGTAATGAATGATAACAAGGCTGGGGTCGTTGGTGGCAAAGACCTTTTTGGCCTTTCCTTCGTACAGTTCAGCCCCCCGGACAATCTGGCTTGGATCAAGCATAGGATATCTCCTTGCAGAACGGATCTGCCAATAAAAGCCGATCGGCCCGTCTATACCGGGAGAGGCGGGACTGCTCAATGCTTCCGGAACTGCCAATAGCAGGGCACCTTCCTTTTGAGGGGGTCTTCTCTTCCCTGTAACGCCGCCGCCTGCTCAGTTCCTCAAAACGCAATTCATTTTTTATAATACGGCAACGCTCTTCATCAAAAAAAGTACGGCGGCCCTTGAGAAACCCCTTGCACGTGGTTCCGAAAGTACTTCGTCTGGTCCATAGTCAGGAAGTTTACGGCTCCCTGGTAGAAACGCCCCGACCGTATTACGGGGTATATATGAACCGACGGCTTATGGTCTGTGAAAGGAAGCTATCACGAATGGGCCTTGCTGAGCAAGGGGGAAAGAGTGGTAAGCTCGACTATCACTCTTTGCCCCTACCTCGTTACAAGAGGACCACCACATTGGCGCTCTTAAAGATACAGCGGAACCGGGTACGTGTGGTGGCCTTTGTTAACTGATTCAGGGAAAAGTCAGTTTTTGTATCAATCACAAAGGGATCTTTCTCTACAGCCTTTTTCCAAACACGATTCCCCAGCTTTCCCGGGAAATTTCTTCCATGCCATAACGGCGATAAAAGGCAATGCCCCCTTCATTCGCAGCACTGACCCCAAGATGGAAGCCCCGGCACCCCTTTTGAATAAAGCGCTCACCCATAGTATCCATCAACTTTCTTCCCCAGCCAGCCCCCTGGGCCTCCGGCAACAAATCGATATGGATATGTCCTGGGTAGGCCTCTGCCCAGGCGGGGCATTCCAGAGGCTCTGCAAACAGGGCCCGTATATGAGCCTCCGTGGGGCTTTTACAACCTTCGTTCCCCCTGTACAAGAGTTCCGCCCCAGGCCGCCAGTACCGGTTAAACCACTCGGTATACGCCGCCGTATCGGAGGTCCCTAGAATGTAGCCAAGGGGGCGCCGCAGGCCCCGATAATCCCCTTCCAGGATAAAGACACAGTCCTTTTCAAAAAATGCGTAGGGGGCTGCATAAAACTGGCCAAGCACATAGGGATCATAAAAGAGCTCTGTTGCATCTTTGCCATTATCGCCTGTCTTAAGGCAGATTTCGTAGAGGTAGGGGAGGTCTGTTTCTCGATATTCCCGGATACACATCATGACTCTTTAAAGATTATACCGAAAAACGTTCTATGGAAAGGGCAGAACCATCGTCGGGACTCAATTCCACACACACTCCCTGCAGGAAAGGCTCTCCTTTTGCAAGTTCCATTTTATGGGGAATTTGGGTGCGATTTCGTTCTAAACATACCGCCGCATCCATCCCAATCACACTTTCAATGACGCCGCACATGCCTGCATCGGTGATATAGGCGGTAGAACGAAAAGCGCTTTGCTGAGGGTGGGCGCAACCATTTTTATCAATCTTAGAAAAAGGTGTCAAAATCCGTTCGTCCGCGGTCTGCACATGGGTGTGGGTACCAACGAGGGCGCTTATTCGCCCGTTTCCGTAAAAGGCAAGGGCCTCTTTTTCCTGATTCGACTCGGCGTGAAAATCCACGATAATAATAGGAGTTCCCTTGCTCGATTGAGTTTGTTGGGTAATTTCTTCAATAATTCTATCAAGGGTGCGAAAGGGACAATCAATAGGTGTCATCTCTTCCCGGCCCTGCAAATTTATTACATAGATAGGATACTCCACACCAGGCACCCCCATGAACCCCCGGCCAGGGAGCCCCGGAGGATAATTGGCTGGCCGGATAACCCGGGGGGTGTTTTCCAGGACCGGCCAAAAATCCCGCTTTTCCCAGACATGGTTACCGGTGCTTACCACATCTACCCCACTGCTTAAAATGAGTTCCAGGGTATAGGCGGTAAGGCCAAAACCGCCCGCCGCATTTTCCCCATTGGCAATGACCACATCAGCCTGGTAGTGCTCCTTCAAGGCAGGAAGCTTTTGCTGGAGACCCTGGATCCCAGGGTCTCCCACAATATCGCCCAGGAAGAGACAACGGATGTTACCGGGCATACTCGACGATACGGGTTTCCCGGATAATCGTTACCTTAATCCGTCCCGGATATTGGAGTTCATTTTCTATCTTTTTGGCTATCTGTTTTGCCAGTTCCTTCGATTGTTCATCGTTCAGGGCCTCATTGTTCACCAAGATCCGCAGTTCCCGACCGGCCTGAATAGCAAAGGCCTTATCCACACCGCTAAAGCTTTCCGCAATTTGTTCCAGATTCTCGAGCCGCTTGATGTAATTATCCAGTGTTTCTCGACGGGCTCCCGGACGGGCCGCCGAAATGGCGTCCGCAATCTGAACAATGATAGATTCGATGCAGGAGGGTTCCACATCGTTGTGATGACTTCCGATAGCGTTGATTACCCGCGGATCCTCTCCAAACTTACGGGCGATATCCATTCCTATTTCGGCATGATTAAGGTCCGAATCGGTTTCTACCCCTTTACCAATATCGTGGAGCAGGGCTCCCCGTTTGGCAATTTCCCGGTTTGCGCCCAGCTCTGCCGCGAGCATTCCTGCAATAATCGCCACTTCCTTTGAATGGTACAGAACGTTCTGCCCATAACTCGTGCGGAAGTATAGCCGTCCCAGCGCTTTGATAGCCTCCTGGTTCATGTTATGGATGCCCAGGTCAAAGAGCACCTTTTCCCCTTCTTCAAAAATCTTCTGGGAAATTTCCCGGCTGACCTTCTGCACCACCTCTTCGATTCGGGCCGGATGAATTCGCCCATCGGCGATAAGGCGTTCGAGGGCTATTTTGGCAATCTCCCGTCGGACAGGATCAAAACAGGACACTACCACCGCTTCGGGCGTATCATCGATGATGATATCCACCCCCGTCAGGGTTTCCAGGGTCCGAATATTTCGCCCCTCCCGTCCAATGATACGGCCCTTCATTTCGTCATTGGGGAGCGATACGGTGGTTACCGTTACTTCGCCGGTTACTTCAGTAGCCAGGCGCTGCATGGTGGTAACCAGAATATCCCGGGCCCGTTTTTCTGCCGAGAGATTGGCCTCTTGTTCGATTTTGTTAATGATTACCTGAGCGTCCCTACGGGCTTCGTTTTCCAGGTTTGCAATAATAATTGCCTTGGCTTCTTCCCGAGAAAGGCCTGAAATGCGCTCCAGTTCGGCTCGATACCGTTCCTCCTGTTCGCTGATGACCTTTTCCCGCTCCTGTAATATCCGTTCCCGTTCAGCCAGGGCCTGCTCTACCTTCTCTATCTGGGCAATCTTTTTATCGATTGCCTCTTCTTTCTGCATGACACGACGTTCGTATCGTTGCAGTTCTACCCTGCGTTCCCGAGTCTCCCTTTCTTGCTGGTTCCGTTCGCGAATAAGTTGTTCTTTTGCTTCAAGAAGTATCTCCTTCTTTTTAGCCTCAGCTTCTTTTATCGCATCCTGTTTAATCCGCTCGGCCCGTTGTTCCGAGGCGGTTAATTGGTATCTGGCATACAGCCATCTTATGGTCCAGCCTAAGGTTAACCCGGCAAGAGGGAGGATTATATACAATCCCATACACTACCCCTTACCGTAAAATGTAACTTATTATGAAATTATAACAAACATACCGCAATTGTCAAGTAAATTAGACTGCATATTTTTGCGTTAGTTATGCATAAATATGCAGAAATTCAACAGAGATCCCGTAGCCTATTACCTGACATTACATACGGAATTCGCTGCCAAGATACACCTGTCGGGCCATCTCGTCCTGGAGAATTGTCTCCCGGTCTCCCTGGGCCACGATTTTCCCTTCATTGATAATAAAAGAGTGGGTGGTAATCTCCAGGGTATCCCGCACATTGTGATCCGTAATCAGAACTCCAATTCCCTTTTCTGCTAAACGGCGCACAATGTTTTTAATTTCGTACACCGCAATGGGATCGATGCCCGCAAAGGGTTCATCAAGGAGAAGGAATTTCGGGTCCGTCGCAAGGGAGCGGGCTATTTCCGTCCTTCGCCGTTCACCCCCCGAAAGGGTGTAACCGGCCTGTTTTCGCAGGTGGGCAATCCCAAATTCCTCGAGCAACTGTTCGGTCCGTTGTTTTTTTTCTTGCCGGGAAAGATCTCGACGGGTTTCCATAATGGCCCAGATGTTTTCTTCCACCGTCAATTTACGAAACACCGAGGCTTCCTGAGGAAGGTAGGATATTCCCGCCCGGGCCCGCCGATACATCGGCTCATGGGTGATGTCCTTTTTATCAAGCAGAACCTGGCCCTGGTTTGGCTTATAAAAGCCCACAATCATATAAAATACGGTGGTTTTCCCCGCCCCATTGGGACCAAGGAGCCCCGCCACTTCTCCGTTACGCATGGAAAAACTCACCCCCCGCACCACCTCTTTCCGACCAAACCGTTTGTGAAGATTAACAACTTCTAAACTGTAAGGGGGCATAGTATCTGGCTGGGTTTCTTGTTCGGTGACAGTCTCTGCGGAAGAAAAAGGTTGTTCGTTTGTATCCATCGTATTCACGTGTTATTATCCTATACTCTTTTTTCTGGATTCCCCGTTATTTCTTCGAAGTTCCCTGCTTTTCCCTGATAGTTCCCGATACGCTCCCTTCCATCACCACATCATTATTATCCAGGTTTACCCACATACGACGGGCCCGGAGTTCGTCTCCCTCCTTAAATACCACCGGAGACCCCTGCAGTTCCAGGCGTTTTTCCTTCTTCTGATACAAGGCATATTCCGCCCGACAAACCAGGGTGTCCTTAAAAATTCGCACCCCAACCTGCAGCATGGCCCGCTCAGCCGTATCATCATATTGAATAAAATGAGCCTTAATTATCACCCCATTATCTTTATCTTCTAAATAGGATTCGCCTTCCATTCGGGCTATTTTTTGTTCCCGGTCATACCACAGTGAAGAGGTAGTAAAGTAAATACCCTTCTTAGTATCGGTTCCTTTTACATTGCCACTACACTGGAGGTATCGATTATTTTTACCCGAAATTACAATCCGGTCGGCCTCTAATAAGAGGCTACTCGACCACACCCGGGCATTCCCGGAAAGGATGATCTGTTCAGAACCGGTGGCCCTGCTCCCCACCATCCCATCGGCCTTAAACTGAAAAACCTCCGCAAAGGAAGCATAGGCCCCTACCAACAACAAAAGGGCAAGCGCTCCCCGGAACCGCACAACAAAGGGAATCCGCGCGGGCCCGGTGCCCCTCTTTTTTCTCGCCCCTATTCTACTCCGCAAAAAGAAAAGGGTATTACCGGCCTTCATAGCGCTCCCTTCGGAGAAAGAGGACCAGCCCCATAGAAAAAAGTGGTCGCTACGGACCTTCCCGGCGTTCTCCCCCGACAAAGGGAGCCCTCCCGGCAGAAGAAACTTCGGGTCCTGGCCTTCATGACATTCCCTTCGGCAAAGAAAAACCTGCCCCGCGGCGAAAAGTACTCATCACAGGACTTCATGGTGCTTCCCCTGTCAGAGAAGTTTCTGCCCCTGGCGAAAGTTCACTAGAAGGAAGGGGCTCCGCTCGAGACGGGGCGGTGGATTTTTCCTGTCCCTCTGGATATATTCCCGCCACCTCTTTTTGAAAGGACCAGCTTTTCCGGCGCAGGTCCGCATAAAATCCTTTACCACTCATAATGGTGCCATCGGTCTTTTTAATAAGAAGGACCTCTTCCGGAGCGGTAAAGAGGAGCCGTCGCTGGTCATCCCAATATACATTCAAACCTTCGACCGTAAGCCCCTCTTTGGGGATTACTATCTGAAACCCTTCAGTAAAGGCTCCATTCCCCGAGGCGGTTTGCAATTGGACAAATCCGGCCCTCCCTGCTATTTCCTGCTCGTTTCCTGGGGCATCCCGTTTTTCAAAGGCCATCTGAGTAATATCCATGATACGCCGTTTTTCGTAGCGACGAACCTCTTCGGCCTGAAAGGAAAAAGCCTCTTTTCCGTCCCGTACCCGGCTGTAGGAGACCCCATTCATAATGAGATCGGGTTGTTCGGCCGTCTCTTCTCCGGTTACCTCCGCGTAATTGAAAGAACAGGCGCCACTTACCATGAGTAAAACAAACAAACAGGCGAGGAAGGTACATTTTTTTGCGGCGGTATTCCAGAGGGAATCGGGCCCCCATGGTGTTCGTCGCACCGTTGCCAATAAGGATCCTGCATCCCCTTTCTGGCACACTACACTGTGCAGAGCCCATCCCCCTTCCATTTATTTTCCTCGTCTTTCTTTAAAGTCCTTTGCGGCCGCAATAAAATCTCGAAACAGCGGATGAGGATCGGTTGGCCGGGACTTAAATTCGGGATGATATTGGACGCCCACCCCCCAGGGGTGTTCAGGCCATTCTACCGATTCCACCAGACTTCCATCAGGGGTAAGCCCGGCGATTTTCAGTCCCGATTCGGTCATTTCTTTTCGATATTGGTTGGCAAATTCATATCGATGCCGGTGTCGTTCCCAGATGTGCTTGGTCCCATAGGCCTTAAAAAGTTTGGAATCTTCCATGGCTATGGTTTCGCTTTTTCCAAGCCGCATGGTGCCCCCATAGTTTTTTACATCCACCTGTTCTTCCAGGAGACTTACCACAGGGTGCTTTGTTTCCTGATTAAATTCGGTGGAATCCGCATCGTTCCAGCCAAGAACATGGCGGCCCCATTCAATCACCATGATCTGCATACCCAGGCAGATACCAAAATAGGGAACCCTATTAAGACGGGCCCACCGGGCAGCCTGTACCATGCCGTTAATACCCCGCTGGCCAAAGCCTCCTGGCACGAGAATCCCATCTACCGGGCCTTCAGGATGTTTAGCCCCCAGGATCGTCTCCGGATCGCTTTCTCCTTCCAGCCGGGAAGAATCGATTTTAACCAGTTCCACCTCCACCCCATTGGCAAGGCCCGCATGGAACAAGGCTTCGTACACCGATTTATACGAATCATGGAGTTCCATGTATTTACCCACAATGCCAATACGGACCTTCCCTTTGCGGGCATTAAACTGTTCCATAACCCGCTTCCAGGGGCGCAAATCCGCATGACGGCTTTCCACCCCCAGTTTCTTAAGCACCACCAGGTCCAGTTTTTGTTCATAGAAGATGAGGGGAATCTCGTAAATCGTGGTATTCACATCGTAGGAAGTAAAAACCGCCTCGGTTTCCACATTCGTGAAAAGGGCTATTTTTCGTCGCGTTGCTTCATCCAGCAATACGGGGGCACGGCAGATAAGAATATCCGGCTGGATTCCCTGTTCTTGCATGGCCTTTACCGAATGCTGGGTGGGCTTTGTTTTGAGTTCCCCTCCGGCTACTTCAGGCAAAAGGGTAAGGTGCACCGAAAGGGCATTTATCTTTCCCAGTTCATGGATCATCTGTCGAGCCGTTTCCAGGAAAGGAATCGACTCAATATCCCCTACGGTACCACCGATTTCTACAATTACCACATCGACGTCAGGATCCTTTCCTACCGCATAAATTCGGCCCTTTATTTCATCGGTAATATGGGGAATTACCTGTACCGTACGACCAAGGAACCGTCCCTCCCGCTCCTTTCGAATAACTGCATCATACACCTGTCCCGTGGTAATCGAATTTGCCCGGGAAAGGGGGCTCGATGTAAAACGAGCGTAATTTCCCAGGTCCAGATCCGTCTCTGCCCCATCATCGGTTACGTAGACTTCCCCATGCTGGTAGGGACTCATGGTTCCGGCATCTACGTTAATGTAGGGATCACACTTGATCATCCGGACATTGAGTCCCCGGCATTCCAGCAGAGCCCCGAGAGAAGAGGCGGCCACCCCTTTCCCTAAACTGGAACATACCCCACCGGTCACGAAAATATACTTGTTCATGTATGGGCATTATTACGAGGGGCTTCCGTTTCGTCAACTAACAAAAAGCTGATGTGTGCCTTCGTGGAGAAGAGGGGGACCCATTCAAAAACAACAGCCAGAGCCGCCACCCCTCACAACACAACAACGAAGAGGAGTAGACAAGTTCCCCCATAAAAAGAAAACCCAAAGGGCTTACGAAACCCAGGAAACCGGCGGATGATCAAAAACAAGAACCTGCTGAAAAGAAAAACCCGCTTCCTGTTCTTTCTTATCCCTATCCGGCATATGGGCAAGAAGAGTTTCATCTACCATAATAGGAACCTTAAAGCGAATAGCCAGGGAAATGGCATCGGCGGGATTCATCTCAAGCCGATGGGACACAAACCGAGCATGATACTTTAAATATCCATAAAAATGGGTATCCCCATCCCCCCAGATATAGACATAATCAGCTTTATATCCATGATTTACAAAGAATTGAATAAAGGCATCGTGAATTCCCGGCTGGGGCCCCCGAATTCCCTCTGCCCCAAAAATAATACTGCTCGCCTCCGCATGATTTACCGGAAACGAGACTACTTTGCCGCTCTGGGGTTCCCGGAGCAACACAAAGGGTAATTCCCGTCTTTCTTCATAGGCAAGGCCTATTAATTCACAGGGAATAGATATTTTGCTCATATTTGTAGTATATCACGTCGAAATTCAATTGACAGCCTATATTTGCCTTTTTACACTTTATTTTATGAGTAGTTTTTTATCCGACGGAGATTTCGAGCTTTTTCGAAAACTCATCTATAATCAAAGTGGTATTCATTTCTCCGATACTAACCGGGCTATTCTTGAAAGCCGATTAAAGGAACAGTTACGCGAAAAGGGATTGAATGAAGTACGAGCCTATTATGACTTAGTTAGTAAAGATAAAGAAGAACTTAAACTCTTTCTGGACTCCATCACTACCAACCTTACCCGATTTTTTCGAAACCAGGCCCATTTCGACGCTCTGGAAAAATACGTGATCCCCGAGTTAATAAAGATCAAAAAACCTCTTAACGATTTTAAGATAAAGGTCTGGAGTGCCGGCTGTTCTACCGGTGAAGAGCCCTATACTATTGCAATGTTGATGAAAGAGACCCTTCCTTCGCCGTGGTTCGCCGAAATCGTGGCCAGCGATATCAGTCTTAAATCTCTTATGGTTGGGAAAGAGGGATTTTATGCGGATGCCCGTGTGGTAGGAGTCCCCGATCATTACCTAAAAAAGTATTTCACCCGGGTGGATGGGGGCTATCAGATCCGGGATGAGATTAAACAGATGATCCGCTTTGACTACCATAATCTTATGTACGACTCCGGACTCCGAAACATGGACGTGGTATTTTGTCGCAATGTGCTCATCTATTTTGATGAGGCCTCTCAAAAAGCTACCATAGAACGTTTCTGGGAAGCCATGGCGCCAAAGTCCTTTCTTTTCATCGGACACTCGGAGTCCCTTTTTGGCATGAACACCAAGTTTGAGTTTGTAAAGACCGAATGGGCTACATTCTATAGAAAATACATCTAAAGCAAGGAGTCCTGTGTGGCACACGAAATTGGGGTCCTAATTGTTGATGACTCCGCTTTGATGCGGAACCTCATAAGCCGGATGGTGGCAAGCAAGAGTGGCCTTGTGGTCATCGATAAGGCCATGAATGGCCTCTTCGCGCTTCAAAAACTAGAGCGGTGCACCCCCGATGTCATCGTTCTGGATCTCGAAATGCCCCAGATGAACGGCATTGAGTTCCTGAAAGAACGCCGAAGGCTGGGCATAGATATTCCCGTTATCATCCTTTCTTCCATAGCCCGTCGGGGTGCAGAAATCACCATGGAAGCCCTGGCTCTGGGGGCAAGCGACTTCATCATGAAGCCCTCGGACACCAATCCTGAAAATGTTCAACAGATCCGGGAACAGCTGGTAAACATGTTGTACGCCTATGGCTGTCAGTACCGGCAAAAAAAAGGGAAACCCCTCCCCACCGGCGAACCCCTTGCTCCTTCCGAAATACCAACGGCAATACCGGCAGAGGAACACAAAAAACCAGTACCACCGGTCACTAAAATAGTGCCCGAACGGAAACCGGGACCCATTGAAATCATTGCGATAGGGATTTCCACCGGCGGCCCCAACGCGCTGCGAGAGGTTTTTTCAAAGATCGATAGGGACTTGCCTGCCCCGATTGTGGTAGTTCAACACATGCCCGCCGGTTTTACCAGCGAATTTGCCAAAAGTCTGGATAGCATTTGCCCTCTGGAAGTAAAAGAAGCCCAGGACGGGGACATCATCCGCCCCGGAAGAATCCTCATCGCTCCGGGGGATCGTCATCTGGAAGTAGAAAAGCGGCCCCTTGCCACGGTGGCCCGTATCAGTGACAGTCCACCGGTAAATGGCCACCGTCCCTCAGCGGATGTTCTCTTTGCCTCGGTAGCCCGAGAATTTGGGAACCGCGCCATGGGGGTAATCATGACCGGGATGGGGCGGGATGGGGCCCGGGAGCTTGGTGAAATTCTGAGGGCCGGCGGGATTACCCTTGGGCAGGACGAGGCTTCATCAGTCGTGTATGGAATGCCCCGGGTAGCCTACGAATTGGGTCACGTTCAGGAGCAGGTAAGCCTGGCCAATATGGCGCATCGTATTAGTGCTCTTGCAAAAGAATATCAGTAATGTGATGATGGGGGCGAGCCGCACCAGGCGGCCACATAAGCATCAATTGCGTGCTATCCCACTTGTCGTGGCCCTATAAAACAATTAATTTCCCGACTGTTTTTCCCCTCTTGCCGCAGCCCTATCAAGATAGGGTATATTTTCTTTGTGCCACGGAAGAAAAATAAATCGCCAACAGAACCGTTCCTTTGTTTTACTGAAGAAGATCTGGAGCGAACAAAAACTGCAAGTCTTTTCTATATAAAAAAACACTACCGATGGTTGGCCCAACAAAGGAAATCCCACCAGAAAGTATCCCCTACCTCCCCTTCTCTCTGGGCGGCCAGGCTCATCAACCTTCTCAAGATAAGCATTAAATGGGTAGTTATCCTGCACGGAATTTTTATTCTTTCTACGTCCCTTTGTTTGGGCATATTCCGTTTTATAAATCCACCGGCCACAACGCTCATGTTATACCGGCGGGTAGTATACGGTTGGGAGATAAAAGCGCCTCGCTACTTACCACTTAACAAAATTCCTCGATACGTACGTAACATGGTAATTCGGGTAGAAGATGGGGAATTTTACAACCATCGGGGGATTTTACCTGCCGCGATAAAGAACGCCTATCGCCTGAATCAACAGATTGGAAGGCCCGTATATGGGGGAAGCACGATTACCATGCAAACCGCCCGGACCCTCTTTTTAATTCCCGAAAAATCCTATCTCCGAAAATACCTAGAAATAATCATAGCCCTGGAAATGGAACTGATATTATCGAAGGATCGGATCCTGGAACTGTACCTTAACTACGCTGAATGGGGAAAGGGTATCTTTGGTATAGAAGGGGCAGCCCGCTTTCATTACAACAAAGGGGTTCAATCCTTAACAACTAACCAGGCAATTCGATTAGTTACCCTTCTTTCCTCCCCTATTCGATATACTCCGCAAACCCTCACAAAGAACGGTATTCTTCGCAGTCGATACCAGTACCTGGTCCAAAGGTTTGAGTCCCCTTAAAGCCCCTCCCTGTAAAACCTGTGGGGCACACATAATAATGCTCTCGTGGCCACCTTTACCCAGCGCCAATTCCCCGGAACCTAATTTCTTGTTCCAGGCGCTGCTCCTTACATTCCAAAAATTCCGTATCCTGACGGGTATCAATGTTTTTTATTTTCGTGTAATGTAACGGGAATTGTCGTATATTTGTAATAGGAGGTACCCATGGAAACGGCAGCGATGTTGAATGATTCTGGCATTGCCCTTACCGAAGCAAATCGGGCACTCGATGCGATACCTCTGTTTCAAAAGGCCCTGGCCCTTGAGCCTGCGAATCCCCTCATATGGCTTAATCTTGGTATCGCCCAGCAACGGATAGGGGATTATGCAAACGCCCTGGAGAGTTTTAAACGCACCATCGAGCTCGATCCTTTTGTATCAGAGGCCTGGGCTTCCATGGGGCTTATCTGCTATGAGCTAGAACAATACGAAGAAGCGGAGACCCTGTACCGCAAAGCCCTGGAAATCGCTCCCCTGGCTCCCAAAACATGGAACAACTTTGGGGTATTATATTTTACCCAGGGGAACTATGAAGAAGCCCGTCGCTGTTTCGAAGAAGCACTCCGGCTTTTTCCCCTCTATTACGATGCCCTTTTCAATATCCGTGATACTTGCTATGAACTAGGGGATGAAAAGGCAGGCAAAGAATATGAACGGCGACTTACTGAACTGGGCCCTCTCCGGGATTACCGATAACTACGATAGCAGGGAGATCCCAAATTGAAGATCCTCTATGTAGCCGAAATTGTAGGAAAGGCAGGCATTTTTACCCTTAAACAGGTGTTACCACAAATAAAAAACAACGTAGACTTTGTTATTGCCTGTGGAGATGGGGCCACCAATGGATACGGTCTTGGGCGAAATCACGCGGGCTATATCCGAAAGCTAGGGGTAGATGTTATTACTACCGGGGATTGCTGCTTTTATAAAAAAGATCTTGTTCAAAATATGGAGAAACTCCCCTATGTGTTGCGGCCTGCGAACATCGGTCCCTATGCCCCGGGGTACGGGAGTCGAGTATACTCCGTGGGGGCCACGAAGGTGGGAGTGGCAGTACTCCTGGGGCAAAGCGGTTTTAATCGCATCCATGGAGATAACCCTTTTGTTCTATTACCAGTACTTCTAGAGCGGCTTCATCAGGAAACTCCCATAGTACTAGTAGATTTCCATGGAGCCACCACGGCAGAAAAGCAGGCCCTCTTTGCTCTAGCGGCAGGCAAGGCCAGCGCCGTTATCGGGTCCCATGGACGGGTTCAAACCGCGGATGCCCGAATCCTTGGCGGGGGAACGGCGGTGCTTACCGACGCAGGGCGGACGGGAAGCCTTGATTCGGTAGGAGGCACCGAAATTTTCAGTCGCATCCGGGAATACCAGACCGGTGTTCCCGACTGGAGCCGGGACGCCTGGGATCGGCCTCAACTGCAAGGGGTTATCGTCGAGGTTAATCCTGAAGGAAAAGCAGAAAAAATAGAACCTCTTCGTATAGATTGTAAGGAGCTTCCTCATGAAAGAGATCGGCACGATAGTGAAGATTGAAGGATCCCACATAACCATTCAGGGAGGGGAGTTAGCGGCCTGTTTTGGTTGCATGAACCAGGAATGTCGGGCCAACGGGAAACGCTTTGTGGCAGAAAATCCCCTGGGTTTACCGCTCCAGGTGGGTCAAACAGTGGAAATAGAACAAGCCCAGGAAGCAGTATGGAAACAGACCCTGCTTCTCTTTTTGCCACCCCTTATAGTGTTTGGGGTACTTTTCTGGGGGAGTGGCTACCTTTTTCCCTCTTTGGCTCAGGACCTTCGGGTTGCCCTGGGGATAGGAGGCATCTTTGGGGTATGGGGACTACAATATTTCATAAGAAAGGGAAAACCCTTGGGGGGAGGACCCCGTATCATCCGAATCATAGAAGCATCCCTAGAATCCAACGGGTAGCTAAACACCTATTTTCATTGTCAAGAGTTATAAAAACAGGTATACTTTATACTAGAGAAGGTGAGTAACCTCAGAGGAGGGCTCACAGATCGCTCCGTAGGGAGGATCATCAATTTTACCGTGCCAGCAGGACGGTAGGAGTAAGGAGTTCCATATGAAAGGGAACAAGGTGTACGTGGATTTGGGGACCATCTTCGACGAAATCTTCGAAGCGGCCCAGAATTTCAGTGACGAATTCCATCGGAATTTTGGCACCTTTGGAGAAGGACGGGGGCCTTTTGGAGGATTTGGCTATGGGCAGGACGAAAATGTGGATTACTATCCCAACTATTCGTATCCTCCCATGAATGTCTACATGCTCCCTGACCGCACCCTGGTATTTGAGTTCGCCCTGGCAGGGTTTGATGAAAAAAACATCAGCCTCTCTTTCCAGGGGGACTATATGGTATTTTCTGCCAAGATTAACCCCGAATACCAACTGGACGAAAATGTCCGGTTCCTTAAACGGCGACTTAAACTGAAGGATATTGAAAAACAAAAATACTATGTCCCGTTGGATAAGTTTGCCCAGGAAAAAGTAAAGGCCGTGTACCGAAATGGAGTTCTTAAGGTAACCATCCCACCTAAAGAAGAGGTAGAACAAAACGAGGGGATTAAAATCGAAATAATAAAAGAAGGAGAGTAAGGCTATTTTTCAAGTATTTCCCAACCCGAAATTCTTGAGGGACCGGAGATTCTAAAAACGTGGGGGGACAGAACTTGTCCCCCCATATATTTTTTCAGGAAGGCATCATAAACTCTGAATTTTTCTGACTATTCCCTCTCGTTAATTTGTTTCTTCCAAAAATTTTTCAAAATAAAAAGGCCCCGGCGATCGCTCCGGGGCCTGCGGTGTTCGCTATTCGTTAAACCACCCGCATCTTCATTTTTGGGTTTTTTAAGTCCGGATTATTTTAAATACAAGGGCCGGGCCACATAGTGGGTATGAAGGAGTTCGTGCGCCTTGTGACTATTAGGCTCACCAAGGAACTCATCATATACCTGCTTAATATAGGGGTTCTGGTGAGAACAGCGGTAGGTGCTCTTTTCATCATCATGATAGATACCTGAAATCCGTTTGGCCCGTACCTCGTCGGTACACCCATAGGGCTGCCCACCACCACCGATACAACCACCACGGCAGGCCATCACTTCTACAAAGTGATAGGGCGGTTCCTTGCCGGCTTCTCGGGCTTCCCGAATCTTATCCAGGACGGCGGCAATGTTTCCCATCTGATGGGCCACAGCAATACGGATTTTCTTTCCGTCCAGGTCCACTTCCGCTTCTTTTACTCCCTTAAGTCCCCGGGCAGCCACAAAGTTTACATCCCCCAGTTCCTTTTTGGTCACCAGGTAGTAGGCCGTCCGCACCGCCGCTTCCATAACTCCACCGGTGGCACCAAAAATGGTACCCGCCCCCGTATAGGGCCCGAGGGGACTGTCCGCTTCTTCGTCCGGCAGGTTCAGGATATCGATACCCGCCTGTTTAATCATCCGGGCTAATTCCCGGGTAGTAATAGACACATCCACATCCTGATAACCAGAAGACCGCATATCGTCGTTACGGGTGGTTTCCCACTTCTTAGCCGTACAGGGCATGACGGACACGGAGAAAATCTTGGCCGGATCCACCCCTGCTTTCTGAGCCCAGTAGGTCTTAATCATGGCCCCCATCATCTGCTGAGGGCTCTTGGCAGTAGAGAAATTGGGAATGAAGTCGGTGTAATATTTTTCCATATAGTCGACCCAGGCAGGACAACAACTGGTGATAAGGGGAATATCACCACCCTGGGTAAGGCGTTTTACCAGCTCTGTTCCCTCTTCCATAATGGTAAGGTCCGCCGAAAAGTTGGTATCAAACACGGTCTTAAACCCAAGACGCCGCAGGGCCGCATAGATTTTTTTGGTGATGATAGTTCCAGGCTCAAGACCGAACTCTTCCCCGAGAGCCACCCGAACGGCAGGAGCAATCTGTACCACCGGGTGAACATTCGGATTCTGCAGAGCAGCCCACACTTTCGTGGTATCATCCCGTTCGTAAATGGCACCGACAGGACAGTGGGCTGCACACTGACCACACTTGATACAGGGGCTGTCCCCCAGGGGCACATCGGCCGCCGACGCAATCCGGCCGTTGATACCACGACCGAGGAATTCAATGGCCCAGACATTCTGCATGTCCTGACACACCTTCACACAGCGCCCACAGCGCACGCATTTTTCTGGGTTAAGGACAATGGCAGGATTCGAATCGTCGATAGGCAGGTCCTTCACGATACTCTGATAGGGAACCTGCCGAATTCCAAACTCCGCGGCCAACCGCTGGAGTTCACAGTTGCCGTTCCGGGGGCACTGGAGACAATCGTTAGGGTGATTGGAAAGAATGAGTTCCACCACCGTCCGGCGCACCTTGATGATCTCGGGATCGTGGGTAACGATAGCCATACCTTCTGAAACAGGAGTGCAGCAGGCACGGACCATTTTTGGTGACCCTTCCATACGGACGATACAGATTCCACAGGCCGCCCAGGGGTGGAGATCGGGATTATAACAAAGGGTAGGAATTTTTATGTTGATTTTTTTCGCCGCATCCAGAATAGTGGTCCCTTCTTCTACCTGGAGGGGCACGCCATTTACCTTAATATTTACCATCATCACACTCCTTACTTCTTAAGCACTGCGCCAAATTTACAGGTGTTAAAACATTCCCCACACTTGATACACTTGGAAGCATCGATCACGTGGGGCTGCCGCTTTTCGCCACTGATACAATTTACGGGGCACCGACGGGCACAGAGGCCACAACCGATACACTTAGAGGGATCAATCTCGAATCGCACGAGGTGCTTACACTTACCGGCCCGACATTTCTTATCTACAATGTGTTCAATATATTCGTCCCGGAAATTCTTAATGGTAGAAAGGGTAGGATTCGCCGCAGAACCCCCAAGCATACAGAGGGAGGCCTTGGTCATAGCCTTCCCAATGTCTTCAAGCCGCTGAAGGTCCTCCATCTCTCCGTTGCCTCGGGCAATTTTCTCAAGGATATTCTTAATCTGGGTGGTGCCAATACGACAGGGAGCACATTTCCCACAGGATTCATCCACGCAGAATTCCATGTAGAAGCGGGAAACGTCCACTACGCAGTCGTCTTCATCCATGACAATCATCCCCCCGGATCCCATCATGGAGCCCAGGGCGGTAAGACTTTCATAATCGATGGGTGTGTCCAGACTCGCTTCGGTAAGGATTCCACCGGAAGGACCACCGGTCTGAACTCCCTTGAACTTCTTCCCGTTTTTAATGCCCCCACCGATATCAAACACAATCTCCCGAAGGGTGGTCCCCATGGGAACTTCCACCAACCCTGAGTTATTCACCTTTCCGGTAAGAGCAAAGACCTTGGTTCCCTTGGATTTTTCAGTACCAATCTTAGCGAGCCAGGCCCCCCCCTTGGTAAGGATAACCGGGATATTGGCCAGGGTTTCCACATTATTGATAACCGTGGGCTTTCCCCAGAGTCCCTGTTGAGCCGGGAAGGGGGGCTTGGGAACTGGCATTCCCCGCTTACCTTCGATAGACTGAATGAGGGCCGTTTCTTCCCCACACACAAAGGCCCCGGCCCCAAGCCGAATTTCGATATCAAAATCAAAACCGCTGCCGAGGATATTTTTCCCTAACAGGCCATACTCCTTTGCTTGCTGGATAGCAATCTTAAGCCGGTCAATAGCAAGGGGGTATTCGGCCCGGATATACACAAAGCCCTGATGAGCCCCAATCACCTTTCCGGCGATAATCATGGCCTCGATGATAGAATGGGGATCCCCTTCGATGGTGGAACGGTCCATATAGGCCCCGGGGTCTCCTTCATCGGCGTTGCAGATCATGTATTTCACATCGCCGGGAACCTTTCGGGCAATATCCCACTTAAGCCAGGTGGGGAATCCAGCCCCACCCCGGCCCCGGAGACCGGAAATCTTAAGTTCTTCGATGATCTGTTCGGGGGTCATTTCAAAGAGGGCCTTTTCGAGAGCCACATAGCCTTCCCGTGCTATGTATTCATCGATATTTTCCGGATTGATAACCCCACAGTTTCTCAGGACCACCCGGACCTGTTTCTGGTAAAATTCGATATCCTCTACCGCGGTTTTTACTTTCTGGCTTGCATCTTTTTTGTACAGAAGCCGCTGGACTTCGCGTCCCTTAACAATCTGTTCCGCAATAATAGTCGGCGCATCCTCGGGCTTCACTTCCACATAGAAAGAATCCTCCGGCAAAACCTTTACAATAGGTCCCTTTTCGCAGAACCCAAAACAACCGGTTTTAACAATCTGAACCTGATCTTTTACACCCTGTTTTTCGGCTTCGGCGAGTAAATTCCGGTAAATTTCATCGCTTTTATTGGATTCACAGCCCGTACCGCCACAGACTAAAATATAATGATTATAGGCCATGCGCTTGTCCCCCTTACTTCGCAATAATATCTGCAGCAGGTCGGTCAAGAATCAAGTTATTTACCAGTTCCCTGCCAATGATATGCTTTTCCACTATCTGGGCCGCCGCTGCCGCATCTACCTTGCCATAAATGATGGTAGGCATCCCTGGAACCACAACTTCCACGGTTGGTTCTGAATGACAGAGTCCCATGCAGCCGGTTTGCCGCACCATCACCTGATCCACCAGGTGTTTTTCATCAAGCAACTTTAAGAAGGCGTCTAAGGTTGCCTTGGCCCCAGCAGCAATACCACAGGTTCCCATCCCTACAATGATTTGAATGTTTTTTCCCTCCGTGTCTCGCTTGCGGAGGTCTGTTTTTTTGGATTCCCTGAGCTTCCTCAGCTCCTCCAGGGTCATCTTTGCCATATCACGCTCCTTATCGTCCTTATTCTTCTGTTTCCTGGGATCTCAAATACTGATCCAGCAGTATGAGATTTTCCCCTTCTTCCAGATTCCCCAACACGTTTTCTAGCTCAGAGCGTCGAACCTCATACTCGATGCGGCGACCCTGCCGAACCAGAGAGCGGTACAGGATCCACTCCTCTGGCCCCGGCAACAGAAGGATGGTCCGAATCAATCCGGGAATATCGCCCACCGGGGGACAATCCACATTTTCAAGATCGAACCACCCTGCCACGGTTGTTCCTTTCCCCGGTTCAGATTGAACGTTCCAGCCACCCCCACTCTGCTCGGCGGTCTGGACCAAAAAAGGAAGCCCCAGCCCCACCTTTCGCCCCGGATGTTTTGTTCCATCCGTATAAAAGGGATCCAGAGCCCGCTGAAGGCTTTCCCTGTCCATCCCTTTTCCATCATCCTGAACAGAAAAATAGAATCTCTTTTCTGTCTCTTCTATTTGTACCCTCACCCTTTTGGAATGTGCCTCTGCCGCATTCTGGGCCACATCAAGTACCAGATCGCTCAGAGTAAAATGCATCGGTTACGCATTTTGATACTTGGCAATGATGTCAGGTAGCTGATCCTTTGTTACCTTACCATATACATCATTTCCAATGGTAATGACCGGCGCAAGGCCGCAACAACCAACACAGCGGACCGGATCGATGGAAAAAAGACCGTCTTCCGTCACTCCCCCCTCAGAGAGGCTCAGGATATTCCGGGCCTCTTCGATAAGTTCCTGCCCACCCTTCAGGTAGCAGGCTGTTCCCAGACATACGGAGATCTTGTATTTCCCCGGCTTCGTCGTTTTAAAGAAATGGTAAAAGGTTATTACCCCATAGATCCGGGCAAGGGGTATCCCGGTTACCTTTGAAACCTTCTCGGCCGCTGGTCGGGGAATATATCCAAAGGTTTCTTGGATCTTATGGAGAATCATGATGAGACTGCCCGGTTTTACCTTCCATTCATCGATAAAAGCGGTAAGTTCCGGAGGGAACTCTATGTCCCGCGTTACGGTGGCGCCTACCTGTGCCATGAAACAACCCCCTAACAAATAGATAAAAAAATATCGTATTAATACAGGGGTATTCTATAATACTATAAAAAATTAGACAAGCACCCTTCTATTTCAATTTTTATCTATATATTTTTATCATTATGTTAGAAAAGGCTTACTTCCAGCTAAGCCTCAGAACAACCGGTTGTTCGAGCACCAGAAAATCTATAACAGATAAAGAGAAATTACCCACCTTTCCATCGCTGGTGCCTCCCGTGATGGTCGTAATAGTCCCCGGGACGGTGCAACTAACCCGTAATCGACTCTGCTCAATTTCCCGTCGCAGGGCAACGCCATACACCGATTCCAGGAGCGAGAGGTATTCCTTTCGAGACAGCCGTTCTCCCGTCATCACAGGGGCCATAAGGGCATCAAGATAGTCTCGGACATCCGGAGAAAACAGGGCAAGCAGGGCTTCCCGATGGTTTCGAGAAAACTGCAATTCCAGGGTTCCCCCTCCCGAAGAAAGAAAAGAAACCGTTCCCACGGGGATCCGATTCAAGAAAAGGGGAATATTATTCATCTGGAGGGTCCCTTCAAGAGCAGAGGGAGATACACTTTTCAGCGACACCCTTTCCACACCCGGCAAGTCCTTAAGCCCTTCCTCAATAGGTCGGTTATCAATTCCTAAATTAGGGTTTCCAGAAAGGTTCCGAATAAGATTGAGTGTTTTTTCTCCCAGGGCAAAGGAAAACTGGATGGTAGCGGCCTGGGGAGAATCCAGCTTAACCGCAAGGCGCCCATCCGCACAGGACCAAAAAACAAGAGCACCTAGCCAGACTAAAAATAAAGTTCTATTCTTCATAGCTTTCAATGTATCACAGGGGACAAAAATTGTACAAAGAACCCCCTTCTTTTTTACTCAAATTCCCCCTATAATCAAAAAAATCAACCTAATAGAGGTACATCTATGAAAACCACAACCACCCCCTGGGCATTTCTTGACGACTATCGGGGCACTTTTTTTTCAGGCCAGTGGCCAACCCTTCCTGAGATGTTTCGGATTACCTGTAGCCGGTATGGGGAGCGACCCTGCTTTACCGTATATGAACCGGATCGAATAAGCTTAAGCTATGCCGAGGCCTTAAAAAAAATAGAAGCCGTAGCCCGATGGCTTGCAAGCAAGGGGATTCATAAGGGTTCCACCGTAGGAGTGACGGGGAAGAATAGCCCCGAATGGGCCATAGCTTACTTAGGGATTTTGTTCGCCGGGGCCGTGGTGGTTCCTATCGATTATCAACTGAAACAGGAAGAAATAGAACTACTTTTGCGGACCGCGGATGTTCAAATTCTTTTTGTAGATGAAGAAAAATATCCCTATTTTGCCGAAAAATCCGGCCTTCTCCGGGAAATTGTTTCCCTTAAGAAAGGAATCGGTACGTATATCTACGATCTTGATGGTCCCGACAATACCCTTCCTCAAACTAAGGAAGAGGACCTGGCGGCCATCCTTTTTACATCCGGGACAACCGGGAACCCCAAGGGGGTGATGCTTACCCATAAGAACCTTGTATCCGATTGCTACCTCGCCCAAAGTCATCTTACCATTTATCCTACCGATGTATTTTATGCTCTTCTGCCGATCCATCATTCGTACACCATGCTGGCGGTTTTTATCGAAGCGATTTCCGTCGGAGCAGAGGTAGTGTTTGGAAAACGGATCGTAACCAAAGCAATTCTTAAAGAACTTAAAGAAGCCCAGGTAACCATGTTCCTCGGGGTACCCATGCTGTTTAATGCGGTACTCAAGGGGATAATGAAAGGTATTCGAGAAAAGGGGCTTCTGGTGTATCTTCTTATTCGAAGCATGATGGCCATAAGCGGTTTTATTAAAAAACTATTTAAGGTGAATCCAGGTAAGAAAATGTTCCACTCAATCCTGGAAAAGGCTTCGCTTTCTTCAATACGAATCTGTATCTCCGGCGGCGGGCCCCTTGCACCAGCGGTGTTTCGTCAATACAACCAGCTTGGTATCGATTTTATCCAGGGTTATGGGCTTACCGAAACAAGTCCTATTCTTACGTTAAACCCTAAAGAGCATTACAAAGAGACGAGTGTAGGAAAGGTGCTTCCCCAGGTGGATATGAAAATTCTTAATCCCGATGCCCGCGGGGTGGGAGAAATCATCGTAAAAGGGCCCATGGTTATGCAGGGGTATTACAAAATGCCCGACGAAACCAGGGCTGTTTTTACCGACGATGGCTACCTTAAAACAGGGGATGTGGGGTATCTCGATCGGGAAAACTACCTGTATCTGACAGGTCGAGCTAAAAACCTCATTGTCACCGAAGGGGGTAAAAACGTATACCCCGAAGAGATAGAAAACGAATTTCAACTCTATCCTGAAATCGAACAAATTCTGGTACGAGGGTATATGGCGGATGGAAAAATGAAGATAGAAAAAATCGAAGCCCTGGTGTATCCCAATCAGGAAGCTTTCAAAGACGAACAGGGAGGATTGCGACCAAAAGCAGACATAAAAAAACGGATAGAAGAAATTATCGCAGAAGTTAATGGCAGGCTTTTACCCTATCAAAGAATTGAACGGCTTACAATTATAGATGAACCTATGGAAATGACCACCACCAAAAAGATAAAACGGAACACCGTCCGCCAATAACTACGGAGAGTGTTAGCCATGATCCTCAAGCCCCAAAGGCGCTCAGCCCTGGCTCTTTTTCCGTAAGGGCCGGCGGGCCCTCAGAGCCTAGGACGGGGCCAGTCGCGGCCCCGTCTATGGAAGGAGGATTATTTTCCTGCTCCCTGGTTTTTTTTCCTATACACTAACAACATACTGAACAACACCAGGGCCCCCAGTTGGGTTATCACCGAGAAAATCACCAGTGGTAAGGCACCCCAGAGGTCATAGAAGACCCCAATAATGGCGCTTCCCACAAACCAGAAAAATCCAAACACCGTATGAAAGAGCCCATACGCCCTCCCTCGAACCGATTCATCAACCCAATCGCCAATGGCGGCCCTCAGAATCGATTCCTGGGTTCCCACACTGATTCCCCACAACACCATACCTGCCAGAATAAGCGGAATATTCCCCATAAAAATAAGAGGAGCGGTAAACACTTCTACCACAAAGAGCCCTAAAAGGGCTTTCAATCCAAAACGATCATAGAGGAACCCAAACACGATGGCCGCCGCCGCATCCACTGCCATGGCCCCGGCATACAAAAGAGGTATGGCCTCTTCCACAAAACCATTCGTCTTTTTAAGGTGAAGCCCAATAAGGGGAAAGTCGGTGATTCCCATAGCTAAGAGGGCCGCCGCCGCCACAATAATCCAGTATTCCCGACTGTAACCGGTTGTCCCTAAGACGGATCGGACCGTTTTTAATTCAAATTTTTGAGGATGGGGGAACAAAAAACGGGCCACTATGGCGGTTCCTACCGCAATACCCGCCGGAATAAACAATAGGAGTAGCCCTTTTCGGTATCCCGCTAGGGACTCTCCGTTTTTTGTGGTAAACAAAAGAAGAGAAAAAAGGGCTGGCCCCAGGAAAGCCCCTAACTGGTCCATGGCTTCGTGGAGTCCAAACCCGAAACCACTGCCGGTCTGTTTAGAGGCAAAGGAAAGCACCGCATCTACCGCGGGCTTACGAATGGCCTTGCCTACCCTCTCTAAAAAAAGGAAGATAATAGCCAGTTGCCAGCCACTAAAAAAGGCCATCATAGGAAGAGAGGTAAGGCCGATGGTATACCCCAGGATGATTAAAAGCCAGTATTTCCTTGTTTTATCGGCGATAGAACCAGAGACAAACCGGAGGGCATATCCCACAAATTCTCCAAGGCCCGCCGCAAGCCCCAGGGCAAAGGCACTGGTTCCCAGGAGTTTAAGGTACTGGCCCACCACACTGCGGCCACCCTCATAGTTCATATCCGCAAAAAGGCTTATCACGCCGAAAAGAACTATAAACAGAATCGCCATTTTCTTGTCTAATATGGGTTCTTTCTCTGATTTCATGATAGGTCCTCCACAAAATTAGGAAATACGTTGTGTAACTGTATCACAGGTTTTTTATGTTTTTCTATACAAACCACCCAGATAAACACCCCAGCGGCGGCAACAAGACACAAAAAGGACTCTTTCACTTTAACGGGGGCCCTTCTTCAAAGAATCGTCCCATTAAGAAAATCCCCAGCGGCACAAACGCCCTGGGGTTACATGGGAGTAATGTAAGTTATTAAGTTATTTTAAAGATAAAACCCAGTCTTTCCCTTCCCTAAGGTTTTAATTTTTGTAGCGCATCCCGGACAGTACTGAATTCCAGTCCTTCCGCAAGGCACCAATCCCGAATAACCGTTTGTTCGGGTGGCATCGGTTTACCCAACACCTGCTCTATTTGAGCTTTTGAAACACCCCAGGCTAAAACCTCTGCAAAGGTAGTTTTTCCCCGAATAAGATTTTCTGAGCTTGTCTGGGGAAGGGGTGTATGGGTTGCTTCGGTAGCAGGGGAGGTTCGCTGAGTCTGGGAATTCGATACTGCAGTAGAAGATACACTTTGTCCATCCGAACCCGTTCCTTTGGTGGCCGCAACCGGTTGAGTTTGGTCAACATTGGTGGTTGCCGCAGGCACTTTCTGAGGGACCCCCGTTTCTCCTGAATCGGACGTTTTAGTTTCAGGAACCTTTGGATCGCTCGCAGAGGCGGGCGATTCAGTGTTCTGCTCCTGGGTAACCACCAGGCGGGGTTGTAGCTGGGCTATTTGTTCATCCGTAAGCTTACTTAAGTCCCGGAGCACCTTTATCGCCGTATCCAGGATACCGGTACTTTCTTCTTTTGGAGTGTACGGGATACCCGTATACAGGGCAACAAAGAGCCGCACCGAATCGGTACCAATTTCCTTATCTCCCATGGTTCCATAGCGGCCTTCAATATCCTTTGCTTTAATGAGAGAAGGATCAGGCACATCGGTATATCCAAAAGCCTGGGCAAGAACAGAAACAGGGACCCCATAATTTTTTTCCATATCCGCAAAGGTATAGGATCCTCGAAGATCCGCGGGGTCACTCATTCCCGCAAAATCCCCGGTGGTGATCTTCTTGGCCACCTTTTGCGAAGCCGTAATCCACCACCCGAGGGCTTTAGCCCCTCCTATACCGATTACTAGGGTTCCAACTATAATTCCCACCAACACGTATGATTTTACAAAAACCTTCATTGGGCACCCCCTTCTGTGGACACTTTTTGCGCCCCCTTGGCTTCTAAAGAAAAATTCCCTGCCATAAGTTCTACCGTAGCAGGCACAGGACAGGCCGTTTCAGAGGTGCACTGAAGACAGGTAATACACTGATGGTGACGAACGGTTGTACTCGTAGAAACAGATATGTTCATGGGACATGCCCGATCGCAGGCCTTACAGTTAATACAGGTATTCTGATTCCGTTTAATTCCAAAAATACGGAAGATATTAAAAATTCCCAGGAGGGCGCCGTAGGGACAGGCATACTTACAGAAGGGCCGTTCAATAAAAAGAGAGGCTATTAAAGTAAGCCCCAGGATAATCAACGCCGTAAGGGGCACTTCACCGGTCCAGAAGTTAAAAAGAGCGTAATAGGGATCCACATCAGAAAACACCAGTTTCATGGAAGTGGCCGTAACATACACAACCCACACCAATACGCCGTACCGTAAGAACCGGAGGTAACCATCCAGACGAGAGGGAACAAAATGATTATACCGTTTCTTAAAGAGCTTTTTTCCCAGTTTACCGATAAGTTCCTGCACCGTCCCCATGGGACATACCCAGCCACAAAATACGGGACCAAAAAGAACAGCCAGGAAGAACACAAGAGCCATGAGCACTACTGAAGCTTCATGTACTTTTTGTACAAGACTCCCCGTGGTAACAAGTTGATAGAGAGACACCACTCCACCAAAGGGACAAATCCCATGTAACGATGGATTACCTATAAAGGGAATTTGGATTCCCGTTTCAGACAATCCATGGTTCACGCTAATAAGCGTAATAAGAAGCAAAAACATGAGTTGAATTCCCAACCGTAGTTTTGAAGCCACGCCCTTTTTCTTTGCTGGCATATCAGCACCTCCCCAAAATTAACAAGGCTGTATAAAAATCGCCCTGTTTGGCTTTTCATGTTAATTGTATTATCTGCTTATGCAAATTTTTAGGGAGATTCTGTGTTTTTTTTGTGAAGATAGAGGGTAAACACACTGGTTCCTTGGGGAGTATTTTTAAATTCCACGGTTCCTCCATGGGCTTGCGCCACAGCCTTTACAATCGCAAGCCCCAAACCGGAACCTTCAGTTCTCCGGGCGGCATCGGCCCGGTAAGAACGTTGAAAAAGGTATGGAATATGCTCCTCTGCGATAGTCCCCTGATTACAAACGGAAATAGAAATTCCCTCCTTTTCTTTAGTAAAAAATAGCTGAAGTAGTCCCGGCGTACCATAGAGAAGGGCATTATGTACAAGATTACTTAAAGCACGAAGAAGAAGTTTTTCATCCCCTTCAAAAGAAGGAAGGTCCCATTTTCCGGTAAGAGTAAAACCCCTTTCGCGGGCAGGAATATCAAAGCGGGAAAGAAGTTCGGAAAAAAGGGATTCACAGTGAATGGTGTGGTACTGGGGCTTAAATTCAGGAGCCTCTATCCGGCTCAGCTCTGCAAGATCCTGAACCAATTGCTGGAGCCGCAATACTTCATGGTAAAGATGGGAGAGCCGTTCGTTACTTACAGGTAATACCCCATCAATAATCCCTTCTAACTGGCCGCGTAAACTACTAAGAGGGGTTCGCAGGTCATGGGCAATATCAGCGGTCCATTGCTTACGGAGGTCCTCTTCCCTGGTTAACCGCTCTTGTAGTTGCTGAGCCGTTTGGGCAATTGTATGGAGTTCCTCTACCAGATCAGCAGGGAAAGTAACATCCCGCTTGCCTGCTTTGATCGCAATTAACCCCTGGGCCACAATACGCCCCTGACGGGCCAGGATTCTTGAAAAACCATAGGCGATACCCAGAGATATCCCAAGAGATATTCCCAATCCTATCCAGAGGGTTTGGGTCAGGGTAGATAAAAAACGGGCATTCGATTCAGATGCATTAAACCCAAAGGTCCCAGCGGCAAAACGGGCGACAATCTTTCCCTGAATATCGAGGGTTTCAAGCGTAACAGTATTTCCGTGACGGCGTAAGAAATTCTTCCCCTGTCCCGGATCTGAACCTGGCCGTATTTGCTCACCTTGCCGATAGAGGTATAAAAGATTTCCTAGGGCATCTTCTACATAGAGGTAAATATTTGGATTGATAAGTGGTGCTACCGCATGTTCGATATCTACCGTTGTAAGAAGGCCCTTAGTACGATATAGGTTTTCGAGAAGGTCCCGGGTATCCCGTCGAATGGAGGCATTTACCGATTCGTTCCATCCTTTTACGGAGGAAGAAATCCCCCAGGAAAGCAGGAGGGTAAAAAGTCCCAGTACCATAAGGCTGGCAACGGAAAAACCCAACAAGGTTTGAATGAACAGACTCTTGCCTTTTAAGCGGGGAACCCTTTGAAAAATCCTACCACTGAGTTTAAAAGAGAACCTTTTCATTGAGAGGAGTCCGCCACCTTACCGGCAAAGCGATACCCAAAGCCCCGGCGAGTTTCTATCCATCCTTCTTTTCCCAATTTGTGCCGAATATTTTTGATATGGGTATCGATTGTTCGTTCCGAGCCCGTATAATAATACTCAAGGCAGGCCCCCAAGAGCTGCTCCCGGGAAAACACCTGGCCAGGATGCCGGCCCAAATAAGAAAGGATTTTCCACTCCGCACTGGTAAGAAGACACTCCGAGCCATTTATCAACACCTTTTGGCTAACCTCATCAATTTCCAGAACATCGCTTTCCAGATACCAGCGGGTACGGGCTCCCTGATTCCCTTTCTGAGATTGAGAACGCCGAAGTATCGCTTCTACCCGTAAGACCAGTTCCCGGGGTGAAAAGGGTTTTACCACATAATCGTCAGCGCCAATTTCAAAACCAAGGATCCTGTCGGATTCACTTTCCCGGGCAGTAAGAAAAATAAAAGGCACCCCTGGATATTGTTGCCGTATCGCTTTTGCCAAGGCAAATCCATTGCCATCAGGAAGGGCCACATCAAGAATACAAAGGTCTGGCCGGTGCTGTTGCATCGATTCTAGAACCCCCGAGACCCCCTCGAATTCCCGGACCTGATACTCTTTTATTTTTAAGTACTCACTGACCACTTCTCGAATCTGCGGATTGTCTTCCACGAGATAAATCATACCGAAAAGGCCCTACCCCCGGGATTTGTTTCTAGGGGCCCCTGGAGAGCCCCGCCCCTCTTCCCTATCCTGTATGCTCCCCTCTTATTCTATCTTAAACTTTGCCACAAGACTATCCAGACGATGGAGGGCCTCGGTGTTTTTACCCGTAAGGCCACTGATGTGCTCCATGGCCTGGGCAATTTCATCGGAGCCCCGGGCCATCTCATGGGTAGCTTCTTCGATATCCTGGGTTCCTTTCATAAGGCGCCCCATTTCTTCAAGGATGGTCTGGCTTCCAATACGAATTTCTTCCGAACCCGATCGAATTTCACTGGTAATATGGTTAAGCTCTTTCATAGCTTCCAGAACCTGTTGAGACCCCTCTTGTTGCTCATCCATAGCATGTTTTACTTCCAGTTCCTGGTTTTCTACCCGCTTAATACCAACAAAGACACTATCAATTTTGTTCTGGGCTTCCGTAGTAGACTGAACCGCCTGTTCTACCAGGTCCTTAACATTCTGGAGTACCTGGGCGATGGACTTACTTTGATCATTCGCATTTTCCGCAAGCTTTCGAATTTCTTCAGCCACCACTGCAAAGCCCTTACCGGCTTCTCCCGCATGGGCCGCTTCGATAGCCGCATTCATGGAAAGCAAATTGGTCTGGCTTGCAATGGTAGCTATAATTGTATTGGCTTCCATCATGCCTTCGCTCGCTTTTTCTATTTCGTGGATTACCGATTCAACCGTATTCAAAAGTTCCTTACCCTGATCCGAATCACGAACCAGGTTCTGAAGGGTTTCCTGATTTCGATTAATGCTTTGGGCCACCGATGCGATATTAGCCACCATTTCTTCGATGGCACTGGAAGCCTGACCAAGACTGGTGGTCTGGGTTTCAATCATTTGAAGGAAAGATTGAATATTGCGGTTTATCTGTTCTACCGTGGCCAAAGTTTCGCTTACCCCTGCGGATTGGCTTATCAGTTGATCCTGAATGTGTTTGGTATTAGCCGCAATTTGCTTTGCAGAGGCCGCCGATTCTACCGTGTTGCTCTGCAATTCTTCTCCCAGAAGGCGCATATCTTTTACGATTGTGCGAATAGAAGTCACAATAGTATGCACCAGATCCAGAAATTTATTGATATGCTCTGCCATTTCGCCAAGTTCATCCCGGCTACGGATATGGATGCGCCGGGTAAGGTCTCCCTCGCCCCGGGCAAGGTCTGCCACGGCATGGCGGGCCTCCTGGGCCGAACGACTGATAAAGCGGCTTACTATAAAGATAAGCACGCCGAGCAACATCGCAAGACCAGCATAACTGAGAACCACTGACCACATCACCCTCTGGGCTGACCGAACCAATACCTGTTCGGGAAGTACAATGGCAAAGCTCCAGCCTGGAAGACTTTTGAGGGGCCTAAAAAAGAAGAGCTTTTTAACCCCCTGATTATCTACATAGCGGCCGATACCTATTTCTCCAGCAACCATGCGCTGGGCCAGGGGCTCAAGCCCTCGGAAGCCTTCCTGTTCTGAGGTAAGGAGATTCAACTTCATTACAAAACCCGCATTGGGATGCACCACAATGGTGCCTTTATTGTCGGCTACAAAGCTATAAATACCTTCTCCCAGGTTAAGTTCCGTAATAGTACTTACCTTCTGCAGGTCAAGGGAAAAGGCGATAATCCCTTTGGGGGTAGAGACACCCTTTTCGTAAATCCCCGCTGCCACAACAACGACCGGTTTTCCCGTGCTTTTTGAGATAAGGGGATTGCTTACCACAAAGGGCTTTTTTTCCTGGAAAATCTGCTTGTAGTAGTCCCGTTCAGCCAGGTTGGTACGGTTTCCGTCGGAATAGGTTACACTCCCATCGGGGAGCCCTATAAAAAGGGCTGCCATATTGCTATCCAGAGCCTTTTCTTGAGCCAGGTAGGGAACAACTTCTTCCAGATTCATTTTTACGATAAAGGGGTTTCGGGCTAGATGCAGGGCCCGTTCAATATAAGTAACAAAAAAAGCATCCGTATTTTCCTGTACATGCTCTGCTATATGTCCCGTATAATCGGTAATTAACTGAGCATCGGCTTGCAAGGCCGTAGAGTAAGAAAAAAAGCCTACACCGCAGAGAATCACAAAAACAGGAGCCAATAAAAATAAATACATGCGTTTTTGAATTGTTAATTTAACTTTCATATGAGGTGCCTCCATTACAGTTTTTGTATGATTGTCTATATTATAGAAGGCACCTTATCAGTATTCAAGGATAAGAGACAAAAAATGTGTCTTTTTTTCGGTTTTTATTCTTATCTGACCGCCGCATTGGCAAAAAATATTGAGTTCAGAGGGGGCCCATTTTTTTCCTCTTTCGATAGGGCCCTCCCGGAACTTCAATTTCTGAATCTTAAACCGTAAACTTTCCGACCAATTGATCTAGTTCAGCAAGAGCTTCCGTATTTCGAGTACTCAGGGTTTCTAGATGTTCCATGGCCTGGAGAATCTCCCTGGCTCCATCGGCATTTTCTTTTGAGGCAGCCTCAATCTCAGCTGTCCCTTGCATAATTCGCCGCATTTCTTCTAAGATCGCCTGGCTTCCCAGCCGAATTTCTTCTGAACCAGAGCGGATTTCACTGGTAATATGATTTAATTCTTTTAACGCAAGTAAAACCTGCCGGGATTCCTGTTCTTGACCGGTCATGGCATTTTTTACTTCCAACTCCTGATCCCCCACCGCTTTAATTCCTTCAAAAATAACTCCATACTTCTGTTGTGCCTGACCGGTGTACTCCACTGCGGCCTCGATAAGTTCTTTTACAGTCCGGAGAACCTGGGCAATAGTTTTGCTCTGTTCATTAGCATTTTCCGCAAGTTTTCGAATTTCCTCGGCCACCACCGCAAAACCCCTTCCAGCTTCTCCCGCATGAGCCGCCTCTATAGCCGCATTCATGGAGAGCAAATTAGTTTGACTCGCAATAGTAGCTATAATCGTATTGGCCTCCATCATGTTCTCGCTAGTCTGATTAATTCTTAGAATGAGTTTTTCTACTTCGTTAAGAAGATCCTTGCCGGTAGCAGCTTCCTGCGAAAGCTGAGCAACCGCTTCGTGATTCTGGACAGTTTTCAATGTTACCACCGTGATGCTTGCAACAACCTCTTCGATAGCCCTGGAAACCTCTTTCAAATGGTTATTCTGGGTTTCAATCATCTGCAAAAAAGATTGAATATTACGAGAAATCTGCTCAGTGGTAGCCAGTGTTTCGGTAATACCAGCGGACTGTTGGAGAAGTCGGTCCTTCACATTGGCACTATTACCGGCAATTTGATGGGCTCCAGCGGTAGTTTGGACCGCATTTGCCCGCAATTCTTCTCCCAGTGTATGCATTTCCTGTATGGTCATCTTTACAGAACGTACAATCGTATGAATAAGATCCAGAAACAGATTCAATTTTTGTCCCATCTCTTCCAGTTCATCCTGGGTATGAATAGAAAGTCGGTGTCGCAGATCTCCTTCGCCCTGGGCAAGGAGCTCGATGGCTTCCCTGGTTGCTCGGATAGGTTTACTCACAAAAGCACTTGCCATAAATATAAGAAAAGCAAGAACTAAAGAAAGCCCCACAAAGGCGAATCCCACAAACCAGAGAATTTGCTCTGCCGGTTGTAAGAGGTCTTTTTCAGGAATAATAATGCCATAACTCCACCCAGCAAGACTTTCTAGGGGCATAAAGAAAATATGATACAACTTCTTGTCGGGTCCCCAAAAAACACTTTCCCCCTGTTCTCCATTAATCATCCTCCGGCCTACCAGTTTAAGTCCCCGATAGCCAGCCGCATCCGCTTCGGTAATCTTAAGACGCATCCGCACCTGCGAATCAGGGTGGTAAACTATGAGGCCTTTTCCATCTACTAAGATATTAGTGGTACTTTTATCGCTCGTAAGGGTAAAAATCCGTGAAAGATAATTTAAATCTATGAGGAGACCTATCATTGCTTTGGTACTCTGGGCATACCGATCTTTTATAGCTGTTCCTGCAACAATCACAGGGTTCCCCGATGTTTTGGAAATGATAGCATTACTCATAACAACGCTTTTTTGACGAGAGAAGATTTCTTGATAGTAATCCCTATCATTCACCTGTAAATACTGACCATCGGAGCTACGGGCACTTCCATCAGGGTATACCAGAATAAGTCCCTCCAGGAAGCTATCATAGGCCTTTTCTTCTACCGCTACTTCCATAAAGCGGTTCCAGTCCAGAGATGAAATACGGGGATCCCGCGCAAGTTGTTCTACCCGCGTTCGGTAATTCTTAAAAACCACATCTATCCGCTGGGTGGCATGAACAGCGGTTTCAAGGGCCGAATCCTTTATTATTTTTTCGGTGATAAGCCGGGTTACTCCAAAGGTTATCGAACCAATAAGAGCCAGGAGTACCATGACAGGCAGTAATAGCCACAGATACATCTTTTTGCGAATGGAATATTTCATTTTTCCTCCCATGATTATTTTTACCTAACCTTTTTTAAGAAATTATGTATTTTTATAAGCATTCTTATTTTTTTATACAAGAGCCTTAACTTCAAAAAATGTAAAATTGTGATACACTAAACAGAGGCAAATCATGGACAACAAAAACACAGAGATTGAGAAACAACTAGAAATCCTACAAAGAATTGAAAAAGAAGTCCTTCAAATTTTTGTGGGAGACCTCCGGATTGTTCGTCTCGCAATGTTGGGACTTATCAGCGGACTCCATGTTCTGATAGAAGACATCCCGGGGGTTGGCAAATCTACCCTTGCCATGGCCCTTGCCCGCGCGACGGGACTCGATTTTGCCCGTATCCAATGTACCCCCGATCTCCTTCCTGCCGATATTCTCGGCGTAAACATCTGGGATCAAGAAGGCCGGAAATTTGTATTCAAACAGGGGCCTATCATGGCCCACTTTGTTCTGGCCGACGAATTGAATCGGGCCTCTCCCCGCACCCAGGCAGCGTTCCTCGAAGCCATGCAGGAAGAACAGATCACCCTTGATGGGAAAACGATCCCCCTCCCTCAACCTTTTTTTGTAATAGCCACCCAGAATCCTCAGAACTTTGTGGGAACCTTTCCCCTACCCGAAGCAGAGCTCGATCGATTTGGGCTATTTTTTTCTATTGGGTATCCCGCTGAAAAGGACGAGGTACTTTTATTAGAACGCTGGCAAGGGCCCAAAGGTATTGAAACAATCAACCCCATTACAACTATCGAGGAAATTAATCGAATTCGGCAGCAGGTACAAAAAGTTCTGGTAACCCCCGTAATTCAACAGTATATCGTTTCTCTTTGCAGGGCCACCAGAAACCATCCAGACATTCGGCTGGGCGCAAGCCCTCGGGCAGCGTTGTTCCTGCAACAGGCCGCTCGCGGAAGGGCCTATATGGAAGGTCGAAGCTTCGTTATCCCTGAGGATGTAGAGGCCATAGCCATTCCCGTATTGGTCCACAGACTTACGGTAAGTTCCCAGGTGCGACTTTCAGGGAAAGGCCCAGAACAGGTAGTACGAACTATTGTACAGAGTATCCCAAAACCAACGGGACTGTAACATGCTCCAGGTCCGCCTTTCTTTGCCCGTCATTATGGTACTATTTTTTATTCTGGCCCTCTTTAATAGTCTCCAGGGGCTTGTGGGTCCCTACTCAGGAATTTTATTGTTCATCCCCGTATCTTTAGTAGGGGGATCCTTGTTCCAGCTTTTTTATACCTACGCCCACTTTGGGTTTCATCAGGATTTTTCTACCGACCATCCTGTCCGTGGAGAACCGGTTCGTTATTCACTGGTTATTCATAATGAAGGTTTCCTTCCCACTACCCTTATCCGATACGAATTCTCCTATACCGGTCCTGGATTGGAAACCTTTTTTTATGAAGGGTTACAGGGATGTATATTATTGCCCCATGAGAATCAAAAAACTGAGTTTACCTTTTACTGTCAGTATCGAGGGGTATACTCAGTAGGTATTCGTCGACTGATATTCCGGGATATGCTGGGAATTATCGAACTTTCATACATCGCGGAACCGAAAATCTTTTATGTATATCCTGAAATTCACAGGCTGCCATCTTCCATAGACACCTTTTTTTCTAGTTCAGGAGAACAATCGGTATTGTATGGGGGATTTACAGAAGAGGTAGGGGTTTTTGAAAACCTTATCCCCCTTCGGGATGGAGAAGGAGATCGGTACATTGCCTGGAAGCGTTTTGCAAGCACCGGGGTTCCCTGTCGATATCAGTATGGTAAAGCCTCTGGCCGTTTTCTAAAAATTGTCCTGGATCAGAGGCCCCTATCCCAGGGAATCCTTTCAGAAGAAAGGCTTCTAGCCGAAGATGGAGCGATAAGCTTTATCTTTTCTCTTCTGAACCATATGATAGAGAGGGGGATCCCCGCCGAGTTGGTGTTGGGAAACGCAGAAACTACCTACCCTATAATGGAAAGAAAAGACTTTGATTATCTTTATCAGATTTCAACGGGGATATCCTTTACCGACCCTCGTTTCCCCTTTACTGCCTTTACCGGAGATTATACTGTGTTATTAGTAACCCTGCAGTCCCTGTGGGAAGAAGATCCCCTTATCCAGGTTGATCTGTATACTCACATCGAACAGCGAGTACGATCAGAGAAAAATACCCATTGCGTTCTGTTCAGTCCTCCCTCTTTGTATAGCACCTACAAAATGCTTGCCGAAAAATCGAAAGAAGCCCTTTACCCTTTTCGCAAAAATGGAGTTTTACAGGTAGTAAACAGCAATCTTGGACCAGAAGGATGGAAAGATATTTTTGATGAACTGGAAGCTTTTTAAGAAAATCTTTTTTTTCTCAAGCAAGCTAATACTTCTTTTGGCACTGGCGGACCTCCCTCTGGTATTCCTTGCCTGGTACCTTAAAGCGCAGGGCCCCTGGTTTTTACCAGCCCTTTCCAGTGTGCTGATAACAACCCTTTCTTTATGGATAACAGAAACAAAGCATTTACGCATTAAAACAATTCTCTCTTTTCTTGTCTTTTCTATCGCCTTTATCTGGATAGGTATTTTCTTAATTCTTATTAATGTTAGTCGCCGTTCCCAGGCAGAGTTATGGTTTGATATGGTTCGCCAGGGTCAGGCAGAAGGATTTTTTTCATATTTTGCGGTTCTCCTTATTGGGGTGCTTACTCACGGAAGTGCCCTTTTGTATGTTTACACGGGCCCACTATCAGCCTTGAGTGCTTTTTTCACTACCGCAGGTTTAATCGCAGCGATTCTCTTCAATTTTCCGATTGGGTGGTTTTTTGCTGGAATAGGAACTTTTATTACCCTCACCTTTATAATCATGAAAAAAACAAAAAATCCTTTTTATTTTTTCAAACGTATATTCTTTTCTTTACTTATTTCCTTTTTCCCCGTTCTTCTTATCTTACTAAGTGGAAATTTGTTCTTTCTTGTAAAAAACCCTTCTCCCATTTCTATTGTAGATCTTACCCCGCTGGTATATCGATATTTCCCGGATCTTCCCCTTCTTCTTGAAATACCAGGATATGGGACCTCTATAAACAGTGGAGAGTTTCCTCCCCGTCTTATTCTTTCTCCACTCCCGCTCTATCAAATACAAGGACCGGCAAACACGGAACTTTATCTTGCTACCCATATATACCGGAGTTTTTCCGATGAAGGCTGGGTTCCTTTTTATGTTACTCCATCAGAAGCTTCATTTCGGCTATTACAAGAGAAACCTTCTGTTCTCAGAGAAAATAGCCTCCTGTTAAAGCTAACATTAACCAGCGATTTTTTTCAGGTGCTCCCCCTTCCTGCAGAAGCTAACGGCATCTACCTCACCTCCGAAATTCTAAAGAATCTAGACAAAAGCGAAACAGAAAACCAGAAATTTATATCAAGGGCCCAGGGATTTACTCAGCTTCTTATGAGCGGGGGGCTTTTATTTCCTAGCCCCATTAAAAAACACACCGAATTTTACGTGATGTATACTCCCACATCAAATACCCTTTATCATGGCATACCAGCGGGCTATACTGTGGGGAAACCAGAAGATTTTCTGGAGCCCCTTCCCGACCCGCAAGGTATAATTCGGCGTCTTGTTCAACAATGGGAACATTCTTCTGATTCCGTACAGGTCGTTCAAGAGATGACCTCTTTTCTAAAGAAAAACTATATCTACTCGGAAGAAACCAAAGGGGGACCGATCATTCAAACGATCGAACGTTTTCTTTCCGAAGAAAAAAGGGGGTACTGTTTGCATTTCGCCAGTGCTCTCGTCGCCCTTGCCCGAGAACGGGGAATTCCCGCCCGTCTTGTGGAAGGTTATCGGATTTATCTTGACGAGAAGGGGTCTGGAGAGATTCGGGGAACAAATGCCCACGCATGGACCGAAGTATTCATTGATGGTCAGTGGCTTCGTTTTGATCCAACCCCTGCACAGAACCTTCCAGAAGAAGTAGCCACACAAGATAGCATTCACACAAACCAATACAACACTTCGGAGGGGACTCCTTCTGGTAAAGAACAAGAGTGGGCTCCTCTTTATTACCTAGCACTTTTCATAGTTTTTCTTTTTGCTTTGAGCAGCCTGGTCCTGTGGTTCCGGATCCGCACAACACCTTTTAACCAAATTCGAGCCAGAGCTCGTCGCTTCGTTAAAAAAGCCCGTCGATACGGAATCGCCGGTCCTGATCGCCTTGGCTGGACAGGCTGGCTTGCAGCACTCGAGGAACAGCAGGTTCCCCTCCCTAAAGAAGAAATCCAGCAGATTACCCAGCAGATGATAGCCCATACCTTTGGAAGCCCTTCCTCCGTGGTACAGAAAAACCCACTCTTTCTTCTATTAGCAAAAGTTTTTAAGAAGAAAAATTCTCCCAATCCCTAGAAGGATTACCAAAATCTTTTCATTACCTAATGAATAACTAGTACTCATACCTAAAAACAGCCATTCAGTCGTTTTCTTATTTCCTTCTACATTTTTTAGAATAAAAAATGAGGGGGAGAGACTACCTTCCCCCTCATTCATACCGCATCGTAGTTATTGTGCACAAACTATTTGATCATCCAAGGCCGGTCTTTCGGCGAGTATAAATATCATAGTAGACCGCCAGGAGCAAGACGAGAGCTTTTACCACATACTGCCAGGGAGCTTGAATATTCATGAGGGACATCCCATTGTTAATGGCGGCCATAACTAAACCACCTACAATAGCCCCTATAACCGTACCGATACCACCCGATGTAGAGGCCCCACCGATAAAGCAGGCCGATATGGCATCCAATTCAAAGTTTACGCCCGCCTGGGGCAATGCAGAGTTCATATACCCGGTAAAGATAACCGCCGCAAGACCACAAATCCCCCCCATGATAACATGAACCACAAAAACGACCAGTTCCGAATTTATCCCCGAAAGTTTGGCCGAACGGGCATTACCACCCACCGCATAAATGTATCGTCCAATAACGGTATTATTGGTAATAAAACTAAAAAGAAGAATTGTTACTCCCAGAACAAGCACTACTGTGGGGATGCCCCGATAGGTAGAAAAACGTTGACTCAGCCCCATTATCAAAAGGCCAATAATGATAATTTTAAAAAGAAACACTCCTATAGGAGGAACTTCGAATCCGTATTTAATTTTGCTGCGTCGCCCAATAATCTCCGACAGGATGTACAACAGGTACACTACTGCTCCCACAACAATAGCGGTGTAATACACATTATTTACCGTCAGAGCATCGATATTCACCATTCCACTGGCAAGTTGTTTAAATTCATCATCCTTTATAGCGATAGGGCTTACATTGGTGATAATATAGGTGAGCCCTCGGAAAAGCATCATGCCTGCAAGGGTTACAATAAAGGCAGGGATTTTTGCATAAGCAATCCAGGCTCCCTGAAACACCCCAATCAAAAGGCCTACTATGATACTCAGCAGCACCGTCCAGAAAAGACCAATACCACTGTTATACAACATGGCACTGATCGCGCCAATAAAAGCCACCACCGAGCCAACCGAGAGATCAATATTGCCCACGATTATCACAAGGATCATTCCTACCGCAAGAAGCAAAATATAACTATTTTGAATAATAATATTGGTGAAATTCCGGGAATTAAGATTGACCCCATCGGTTAAAAATGCAAAGGCAATCATTATGACCGCCAGCATCATAACCATCGAGTAATTTCGAATATTCTGTTTGATCATGTTGCGAAGATTCATACTTCGAACTGTTCCCTGTGCCATAATAACTCCTTAGTTAAGCAATGCAATATGCATGATTTTTTCCTGGGTTGCCTCTTCCCGAGTAAGCATCCCTTTAATACATCCCTCATTCATAACGTAGATTCGATCTGCAAGTCCTATCGCTTCAGGCAATTCGGAGGTAACAAGAATTATACTTTTACCTTTCTGAACAATATCAGTGAGGATATGATAAATTTCCGATTTAGCCCCTACATCGATTCCCCGGGTTGGTTCATCGACAATAAATATTTCAGGATCCGCCAGAAGGCATTTACTTAGCGCCACCTTTTGCTGGTTTCCTCCTGAAAGATTCCGCGTCAATTGCATGATCGAAGGAGTTTTAATTCGTAACTCCTCTTTGTAGTGCTCCGCTGCCGATATTTCCTCATGGCTGTTTACAACCCCAAAACGGGACAATTTGGGCAAACTCGAAATAGATATATTACTTTTTACATCCTGAATAAGAATAAGACCCAGATTTTTTCTATCCTCCGAAACATATCCCAGACCTGCCTGGATTGCTTCCCGGGGCGAACGGAGTTCCACTTTTTTCCCAAAAAGGTATAATTCTCCTTCTGATCGGGACCCATACGATTGGCCATAAAGGCTCATCATCAGTTCGGTACGGCCTGCCCCCATGGGTCCACAAAAGGCCACAATTTCACCTTTTCGCACATAAAAAGAAGCCGAATCCACCACTTTAATACTGTGATAGTCGGGGTGATACACAGACCAGTTTTTTACTTCCATCACTATTTCACCGACCTTATGCTCCCGTTCCGGGAAACGGGTGGTGAGATCCCTCCCCACCATATCACGGATTAACCGTGATTCAGTAAGCTGATCCTGCTTCACGTCATAGGTAGAAATAGATTTACCATCCCGTAAAACGGTAACCGTGTCGGCTATCTCTAATACTTCATTCAGCTTGTGAGATATCATAATGCAGGTAATACCCTGCGTTTTTAATTGCTTGATTAATTGAAGCAGCTTTTCACTCTCTTCGTCATTTAAAGAGGAAGTGGGTTCATCTAGAATTAAAAGTTCTACTTTCTTGGAAAGGGCCCGGGCAATCTCTACAAGCTGCTGTTTTCCCACACCCATCTTACTAACAATAGTTGCCGGATTTTCATGTAAGCCAACCTGCTCAAGATAACGACGAGACTCCTTAATATATTTATTCCAATTAATAATTCCAAAACGGGTTTTCATGTGTCCAAGAAAAATGTTTTCGTAAATGGAAAGATAGGGGCTTAAGGCCAATTCTTGATGAATGATAGCAAGTCCATCCCGTTCGCTGTCTTTTACACTATGATAGTGGGTTTCGGTCCCTTTAAAAAAAACTTTCCCTTCATAGCTTCCTTTGGGATATACTCCACTAATAACACTCATTAACGTGGATTTTCCTGCCCCGTTTTCTCCACAGATAGAATGAATTTCTCCTCGTTTTACTTTTAAACTTACGTTATCCAGCGCCCGTACGCCGGGAAAGTCTTTTGTCAGATTCTTAATCTCTAATATATAATCACTCATAACCGGCGTTCCTTTAGATACTTATCCTCTCCTACCATGCACAAACTGGATGGGAACCTTTTCGGGTCCCCATCCAGTATCCTAGAGGCTGATTTAAAACCTATTATTCAATATCCGAAGCCTTGTAATATCCACTATCGATCATTATTTTCTTGTAATTTTCTTTGGTCACCTCCACTGGTTCGAGCAGGTAAGATTTTACAGCTTTCTTCCCAGTATTATAGGTAGTGGTATCCAACCGGGCACCGGGGATATTGGGGGTCTGGCCCTTGAGGATCGCATCGGCCAATTCGATGGCAGCCTTGGCTAACATACGAGTGTCTTTAAAGACCGTCATGTACTGCTTACCATCTTTAATGTACTTGATAGAGGCAAGTTCTCCATCCTGGCCAGTTACCACCGGCAACTTGCCGCCCGCATACTTTGCATCGGAAGAACAGGCTTCGATGATTGCCCGAGCAAGGGTATCGTTGGGGGCAAGAATACCATCCAATACCACATTCTTGGCATCATTATTAAGCAGGTTTTCCATCCGAGCCTTGGCAATATCGGCCCGCCAGTTTTCGGTGGTAATCCGGGTAAAGTTAGCCGTATCAGCAGAACTTAAGGGCGCAGGTCCGACGATCTGGAGTACTCCCTTCTCTACATAGGGTTTAAGCACACTCATGGCCCCATCAAAGAACATTTTCGAGTTGTTATCCGTCGGAGATCCTGCAAAGAGGGTGATAATCTTCGGCTTGTCTTTTGTAGCAGAGGCAAGATTCAATGCCTTTTCCAGAGCCTTCCCTTGAAGAACACCAACCTTAAAGTTATCAAAGGTAATGTAATACTCATAATCTCCCGACCCCAGAATAAGGCGGTCATAGGCAATGACAGGGACCTTTTCCCGGGCCGCATCGGCTACTACCGAAATAACCCCTTCATTGATATTACCGATGATCAGGAGCTTTGCCCCTTTGGTAAGCATATCCTGGATTTGTTGATTCTGCTTGCTCTGGTCCGCATCGCCATAGGTAACTACTGCCCGATACCCTTTTGCTTCAGCGAAGGCCTTAAGATCAGCCCCATCCTTTTGCCACCGTTCCACATGGGTTTCTGGCATAGCAATACCAATTAGGGGAGCACCCCCCCCTGTTCCAGATCCTTGTTGGGACCCGGACGCAAACACCATCGATCCTCCTAATAGGAGGATCCCTAGTAGGGCTACAAATTTTTTCATACCGCTCATACCTCCTTGGTATAATATGTATGCATAGTGTAGCGGTCACTTTTAAATTCCGTATACGGGAAAATTTTGATATTTTTCTGTACTCTCTTCATATCACGTCCTTTTTAATACCTCTCTTCTAGAATATTTTGATGTCAATTTTTTACTTCTACGATATTTCGATACACATCAGAACTAGAATGAAATCCATCTCTTATGACCGTTTCATCCATATTGTGTTTATATACCGCGATAGGTTTTTCTATGTACGAAGGGATTGGAGTTCCGCTTTTATTATCCATATAGGTATCCGGTGGAGAGGGAATTTCTTTCTTTGCCAGGGATACCGCAAGATAGGCCGCCCGGCTTGCAAGCCGGGCAATAGGTTTATACACCGTCATAAGCTGGGTACCCTCCACCACCCGCTGACAGGAAATAAGGTCCGCATCCTGGCCCACCACTGCCACCTTTCCTGCCAGGCGGCGCTCTGCCAGATTCTGGATAGCCGCACTGGCAATCTGGTCGTTTCCACAGGAAACTGCATCAATACTGGTGGTTTCCTCAAAGACTTTGCCGATTTTTTCCAGGGCCTCATCATAACTCCATTCATCAAGCCAGATATCCCGTACAATCTTTATCTGGCCCGTCTTTATAAAGGGATTAAGAATTTCGTAAACACCCTGATTCACAAGATAACTATTATTATCCCGCACCGATCCATTGACAATGAGATAATTTCCTCGAGGAACTGCTCGAGTCAGGGCTCGGGCAAATAAACGACCTACCTCCACATTATCAAAGGATACATAGGCATCTATGGGTATTCCTAAAATCATCCGGTCATAGGCAATCACCGGAATCCCCTCATCCTTTGCCTGTTTTATAACCCCTGCTATCATTTCCATGTCGTGGGCGATCACCACCAGGGCATTGATGCGCCGTTGAATAAGATATTTAATCTGGGCTATCTGTTCTTTTGTGCCTCCCGCAGAAAGTTGCACAATAACATCTGCCCCTAAATCTCGCGCAGCCCCACTAAATATTTTAACATCCTTATTCCAGCGTTCAAGGATAAAGGTATCAGTAGCAACCGAAAAACCTATTACCAATTTTTTTTCTTTATTATGGTCCTTTTGTTTATCACAAGAAATAACCAGAGATACTACTAATAATACGGTCACACCAATCTTCCAAAGCCATCTACACTGTTTCATTTGCCCCTCCTTTCATTCCACATTTTGTTTGTTTTCTTGCTCTTCCCTCCCAAACGTAGACGGTGAAACACCCTTGATTTTCTTAAAAATTTTACTGAAATAATTAGGGTCCTGATAACCAACCTGAAAAGCAATCTCTTTAATACTTAAAGCAGTGGTTTTTAAAAGTGTTTCCGCCCGATCCATCCGTAACTGGGTTACATAATCCACAAAATTAGATTGAAGAAAGTCTGAAAAAAGACGGCTTAAATACGCAGGAGAAACCTGTACTTCTTCTGCCACAGAGGATAATTGGAGCGGCTCGGTAAAATGCTCATTAATATAATTGAGTGCCTTAACTAAAGGAAGCGGAAAATGTACCTTACGGTTTAAAGAAAAACAATGATACAATTTTGGCACCGAAAGGGCGCTCCATTGGTACCATTCCCTATCATCTTGAATCTTCATTATCTCTTCTACAGGAAAAAAGGGAACAACTATATCTTCTTGTCCTTTAAAAACGCTGCTGCAATCATCAATAAGAAGAGTAAAAAACGAAGCTATTTTTGCTTTTGCCACATCAAAAGGATAGGCAGAATTTATTTCTACCCATAAATCAGAAACCAATCCTTGAATTTCTTCCAGAGGAGCAATACCTATTTTTCTGCGAATCTCTAGAAATTTTATTCTTTCTTTCATGAAAACATCTTTGTTTTTTTTATTTTTTCGAATCTCTTCCAGAGCCTCGGCACAGGATTTGTAAATTTCTGGGCCCGAGTATACGTTACCGATCCCATACATCAGAAGGGAATCTACCTCAAGCTCTTCTAAAATTCGAATGAATTCCCTTTTAAAAAGAGCAAGATCTACTGACTCAGGCACAAGAAAAACAAGTCGATGGGTCTGAATAATAAATAAACAACGATGGTGGATTAATAATTTTTGAATTATCTTTTCACCTATTTCATTAGCCGACTTTTCAATTTCTACAATACCAACAAAACCCTTTTCCGACACCAGACTAAAAAGCTCTTTATAATGTTCCCATTCTTCTTCTTTCATGGGTTTCCAGATTATTTCTGACATAAACTGGCGTTCTAAGAGATTGATATTTTTTTGCATACCTTGATTCTGTCGCTTTTCCAGATGGTGCCTTACCGCATCAAGGGTTTGTTGAAAAATTTTTCTGGAAATCGGTTTTACAAGGTATGCAAAAACCCCCAACGGTAAAGCTCGCTGGGCAAGATCAAAACGTTCATAGGCCGTAGAAAGAATAAAAACCGTTTCAGGCACCACCAGGTGGACTTCTTCAATTACTTTAATCCCATCAATACCTGGAATATTAATATCCATGAAAACCACATCAGGCCGTAATTCATGGATAAGACGAAGCGCTTCGTATCCTGTCCTGGCTTTTCCTGCTACAGCAAAAGCAGGAGACTCTTTTTCCAACAGCATGGAAAAACTTTCCAGGACGGGTTCCTCGTCATCCACAATTAATACTCGATACATGGCTCTTTTCCTCTCGGGATTTTTATGGTGATATGGGTACCTTCTCCGGGACTACTTTTAATAGAAATAACTTCCGGTTCTTCAGGGTAATAAAAACGAAGACGTTGGATAACATTTTCAAGCCCCATAATACGAGTAGAAGATTCTTCGATTGGAAGTGGATGTAAAAGCTTATAGATGGTATCCTCTGACATACCGCACCCATTATCAATCACGTTAAGGATTATATAATCCGCATCTTTTTCTACCCGGACAATAATTTCCTTTTGATCTTCCTTACTCTTAAAGGCATGAACTATGCTATTTTCCACCAAGGGTTGTAATATTGAAACAGGCACTTTATAGGCATCAAGAATATCTTCCGGGTAATCAAGAACCAGGTGCAGCGTATGAGAAAAACGAATTTTAAGTATATAAAAATAATATTGTAATCCCTCTATTTCATAGCGTAAAGGAACAAGACTCTCCTTGTTTTTAATGTTATGACGAAACAGGAGCGCCAAATTCTCCATAAATTCACTGGTCCGTTCGGCTCCCTCGATAATAGCCAGCTGCACCCCCGTGTTCAGGGTATTAAACAGAAAGTGGGGATTCATCTGAGATTGAAGGGTATAAATTTCCATTCTGCGAAGGAGTTCCTGCATTTTTAAGTTCCGCATTCGTTCCTGTAAATACTCCTGCTTTATCGTTTCCTGCAACTTAATTTCTTCGATGTAATGGCCAATTTCATGTTTCATCTGGTTAAAGGCAGCCACCACCCGGTCTATCTCATGGATCGAACTCATCTTGATATCTTCAATAGCAAAATTCCCTGATGAAAGCTCACTGGCCATAGCAGAAAGGTGCACCATCGGGGCGGTCATTTTTTCCACCGATCGCAACAACAAAGAAATCGAAAAGAGTGAAATACAAATAATAAAAAGCAAATTCCATTGTAAAATATTGCGAGAATGATTTATGTAAATCCCAAACTGATCAATTTGATTTCTAAAACGCTCAGAATTAATTCGTTCTATTTCATTATTAATATAGGTGAGAAGATTTGATAACTCATCATACAGGGTGATATAGGCTTCGATGTTCCTTCCCCGTTTTAATTCCACCGCTTTTTCGGCAAGCTCCAGGTATGATTGGATAAGTATATATAATTCCCGTTCTCGCAAAGCCCCCGGATCTTTCAGAATAGGGAAATTGTCGGGTAAGCGATCCTTAAGATTCTGCGATTCTATAAGATGCTGCGCTAAGGCATTGGAAGACCTGCTGGATAAATATTCTAAAAGCGGTCCCTGGTACTTTTGTAGGGCCTCCTGGATTGATTTTAAGTACCGTTCTTTTTCAAAACTTTCTTCGATGATTGACTGAATACGAATAGTAGAAAATAAAATATAGGTAGTAGAAACCACTAAAAGCGCAAAAACACCAAAAACGCTGATAACCATCTGAACCCTAAAGGAATTACCCACTCCCTTTTTCATTTACGAACTCCGCCAACAAGTTCTATCCCGGTATCCACCGAGGTAGAGGTATATCCCCCTGCTTTTAATTCATAAAGGGAACGGATAGCTTCGTATCCTATTTTTTCAGGATTGATTATTATCGTAGCTTCTATGACCCCTTTTTGAATAAAATCAAGAATCGCATCTTCTTCTCCAAAACCAATAATTCGCACTTTGCCCACTAAATTCATGTCTATCAGGGCCTGGGTAGCCGCTATCGTATCCCGAGCATCCGTAAATATGAGAATATTAACGGAAGGATGTTCCCGACTTAAACGATACACGATCCGTTCCGCATCCAGGGGGTTTGTGGTAGTATACAAACGGTACACCGGATGAGTGAGCCGATTCCCTACCGCAAGGGTAAGCCCCATCTCTAACAATTCCCGTTCCGCGTAAATCCCCGGAGATTTCTCGCTATACACAATGGCTGGTATCAGGGGGCCGTCTACCGTTCTCAGGCGGGAGCCTATTTTTTTGCCCATATCAAAACTGTTTGGCCCTACATAGGGCCAGGGCTGATCAGGGGCAATCATGTGATTAATCAAAACCACCGGGATAGCCCGGCTTGAAATTTTTTCGATCTGGGCTTTTGCAAAGGCATCATCAAGATAAGGGCACACTATTATTCCATCTACCCCGGTATAAGAAGCATATTGCAGTTCAAGCTTTACGGGATTGATAGAATGATACGAAATGGCCACATGGTATTCGCCAGCCCCCTTTTCCATTCCTTTCTTGATAGAAGCAAAAAAAGAGTTTTCCGCATCAGGTAAGTATACCGAAAAATGATACCGAGGGTTCTGGGAATCGATAAGGGAATCTCGAAGTCCCAGACCCAACATTAAACTGATAGAAAATGAAAGGGTGAGAAGCGAAAGAAAACCAAAAACAAATAAAGAAATAATTAAAAGCCGTTTCACAGGGCTAGTATAAACCTGCTTTTTTGAACCCTCAACACCCTTTCTTGAGATATTCTATCGCCTTCCGGGAAGATTCAAAGGCAAGCTCTTCTACGGGAATCTTATCCACCTCTATCCAGCGGAGACTCCGGACTTCAGCAGGGTCTGCTTTAAGAGAGGCTATCTTTTCCCGGCTAAGAAAAATCCGAAAAAACACATCGCAGGTGTTATACCACACCTCTTTATACAGGTACTGGTTAGGGAAAGATGCCACAAATTGTAAGGGTTCCTCTTCAAGGATAAGGCCTACTTCTTCTTGACATTCCCGTCGCAGTGCTTCTTCCAGAGATTCCCCGGGATCCACAAAGCCCCCCGGCAGGGCAAGTTTCCCTGCCCGGGGCTCCTGGGCCCGCTCCAGGAGCAAAAGCTTGTTATCAATGATGAGCAGGGCCCCCACTGCGGTGGCTACGTTATGAAAATATTGAAACCCACAGGATGAGCAGAGAACATAGTGTCCCCCCTTAAACTCCGGAGTGGATTTCCCACAGTGGGGGCAATACTCAAACAGTTTATTTGGTACTGTGAACAAATTCGAATTCCTGTTCAATTTCTTTGCTCGGAGGATTATCTAACAGACTGGCCACAAGGATAGCCAAGCTTCCGATAATAAAACCTGGAAGCAACTCATACAAATCAAAAATACCCCCCGAAAGTTGTTTCCAGATAATCGTCGTAAGGCCCCCCACAATAAGGCCCGCCAGGGCTCCATTCCGGGTAGTCCGTTTCCAGAAAAGAGAAAAAAGCATAATGGGACCAAAGGTCGCCCCAAAACCTGCCCAGGCATAGCTTACCAGGCGGAATATACTTGAGTTAGGATTAAGGGCCATAAAAAAGGCCACGAGGGCAACAATCAAAATAGTAAGGCGGCTCACTAAGACGATTTCCTTCTCAGATGCATTTTTTCTTAAGAGGGGTTGATAAAAATCCTTTGCAATGGCGGAAGCCGTAACCAGAAGCTGAGAATCGGCGGTGCTCATTGTAGCTGCCAAAATGGCACAAAGGAAAATCCCTGCAATAAAAGAGGGGAAGAGGCCACTAATCATTTTAATAAACACCGTTTCTGAGCTAGCACCTTCTAACACCGGCTGCACATACACCCGGCCTACGAGTCCCACCAGAATAGCCGCACCCATGGCAATGATAACCCATACCATGGCCACCCGCCGAGAGATAACCATATCTTTATCAGAGCGAACCGCCATAAATCGCACCAAAATATGGGGCATCCCAAAATAGCCAAGCCCCCAGGAAAGGGTAGAAAGCAAGACAAGCAGTGAAAGGGGCTTCCCTGAAGGATCCACGAAGGGGTTCATATAGGTTTCTCCCAAAGTGGCTATACGTTCCGCCACTACCCCAGGGCCACCCAAGGCTAGGGTAGCTCCAATGGGAGCTATCACTAACGCAAAAAACATAAGAAGCCCCTGAACGACATCGGTACTGCATACCGCCAGGAACCCACCCAGTAAGGTGTATGCCAGAATTACAAGAACCCCAATTAAAACTGAAAGAATATAGGGTAGACCAAAAACAGAACTAAAGAGCTTTCCCACCGCCACAAAACCACTGGCGGTATATATTCCGAAAAAGATCAAAATAAAAATAGCAGAAACCACCGGCAAAACATGGGAAGCGTCCTTATACCGATTCTTCAGAAACTCGGGGATGGTAATCGCATCCCCCGCATGAAAGGTATATTTTCTCAGGCGCCGGGCCACGAGAAGCCAGTTAAGATAGGTGCCTACCGCCAAACCTACCGCCGTCCAGAGGGCCTCTTGAATTCCAAAAAGATATGCCACCCCAGGCAGTCCCATCAGGAGCCAGCTCGACATATCCGAGGCTTCTGCGCTGATAGCCGCCGTAAAGGGCCCTAAGCGTCGACCGCCGAGGAAAAAATCCGACACACTCCCCGTTTGCTTCACATAGAGGGCACCAATAACAACCATGGCCCCTAAGTACACCACAAAGGCGCTAATCGTTCCCCACATGAAAAATCCTCCTTTTACTCCACGTTGCCCCTTTCCCAAAGAAGGGTGAGAAATTACATATAATTTCAACAAATCTGCATATATATACAGTATTCATCCCTAAGGGACAATACCCTTTTTAATAACATCTTGATGATTTTATGCCACCTTTTTACAATAGGACCATGAAACATAGCTGTACGCTCCGGGTTCGGACCTATGAATGTGATGCCTATGGCCATGTAAATAACGCGGTATATCTTAACTACCTGGAATATGCCCGCCATGAATACCTTAGAGCAGTAGGTTTTAATTACCTTGAAGTAATTCAGTCGGGCTACGGTCTGTATGTGGCCCGCATAGAAATTGACTATAAAAAAAGCGCCTACCTCGATGACGAACTTACAATAATCTCCTGGCCAGAAAAAAAAGGAGCGGTAAGCGGTGTAATGGCCCAGGAAATATATCGGGGACAGGACCTGATTTGCCAGGCCCGGGTTCACTGGGCTTTTGTCGATTCCCAGGGAAGACCTACCAAAATACCTCCGCAGTGGGATCTCCCGGGCCTGAAACCAGAGAAGCAACACAATACATAAAAATTGTTTCTGCAAGCCCCTTCATCTACCAGCGTTGCCGAACCGCCTCTCGGGCCTCTTTCCCTGCTGGCCCCTCATCTCGCAGCAAATGGTGATGCCCTCCTTTAATCAACACAATTTCCGATTCCGGAAGGTGATCGCGCAAGAAACGAATGTTATAATTCCAATCCAGCACCGTATCTGCTGTGCCTTGAAGAATTAAAAAATAACCTCCTATTTTCCCCCAGTTGCGGCTATCCGCCTCATACTGTTCAAGGGCATCAAACCAATGCACCGGTGCCTCACCGATATACAGGGGATCCTTAAACAAAAGGCGATAAAAGGTCTTATTGCGGGCCATCCCTGCATGCCGTCGGGGTAAGGTATTTATAGCGCCCCGGAGTAAGCGTTTTGCCACCATTGTGGGCTGCCACAGAAAGGTCCGAATCACCGGCGCCTCAAGCAAGACCCATTCAAAAGGATTGCCTATCTCTTTTATACAGAGGAGAGCCGTGGCACACCCCGTTGAATGTCCTGCAAAACGCCAGGGTTTTTTCCATTCCCGAAAACGAAGAACCTCACGAAAGGCCCTTCCATATCGATTAAATGAATCAATATCCGCCACAGGCCCGGTAGAAAAACCATGTCCCAAAAGATCCATCCCCACCACATCCCATCCTGCCCGGAGGGCTTCCAGAATGAGGGGCATGCGAAGGGCCGTGTGTTCAAGATATCCATGGATAATAAAGAGGGTTCCCTTTGGTTCTTTTCCAGACTGAGCAGCAGTAAAATAATGACAGGCCACAAAATCGCCATCATCCACAGGAACCAGGGAAAGTTCCCATCGTCCTGCCTGTTCGTCCCACCCATAGAAGGACCGAAATCGGGGATTGCTGGGATGCCAATCGGCGGGAATTTTCATAACCCATCCTCCTCTTACCAGGCATAACAATACACACAGCGGGCCTGACAGGTTCCATAGCGACCGATATCTACGCTGGAAACACAACGACACCCCGGCCGCTGATAGGGATCTTTTTTTATAACCTTTCCCTCGCAACCAGCCAATCGTTTTATGAGGTCCCCATCAATACACGCGTTTGGCCCTATTCCTAGCGCTTCCATCCAGGGACCTTCAGCACAACTGCGAATATCAAGCCCATTCATTACGGCACAATCCCGAAAATACCCCAACAGTTCCTGTAGTTCCCCTTGTGGGTTTTCCCCCTCTGAAGTATAGAGGGGAAAAACCTCAAGCCCCTTTGCTTCACATTGTTGAAGCCGTTTCTGCGCTTTTTTGTAGGGATCGTACAAACTAATAACTACTCGCTGCACCAGATTGCCCATTACCATACAAAGACGAGAAAAATTGTCTTGATGAAACTGATAATTGGTAATATTTGAAAGGAAAACGGGATCATAGCGCCATATAATCCGCTCTTTTCCCAGCAACTGAGAAAGCCTTTCCAGCGAAAAAAACAAAGCCTCCTCTTTTGGTTGGTTCGGCTCCAGAAGCGAAGGGTACCCCGTGATGGTGACCATCACATAAAACCAGAAGCCCCTTTTTTCGAGCCAGAGGGCATCAGCGAGGATCCGCTCAGGATCCCGGGTCCAGAAAACCAGGGCATCAACCGCAGAGGGCTGTAAGGAGACAATCCGGCGCTGGGCCTGGTTAAAGGGATTCGTCACCTCAACCCATCCTCGCTCAAGGGCCTTGATAAAATCATCCCAATAAAAACGGGGAATATCGGTTCTCCTGCTCACACTCACAATCATCCCACGAATACCCCCATTATTTCTCTTGTTACCTTGACATCTCGGTTTGTTTTAAGTATAGTGCATATATCCTTTTGAAGTAACCATATGGGGGTGTAGCTCAGTTGGCTAGAGCGTTTGAATGGCATTCAAAAGGTCAGGGGTTCAATTCCCCTCACCTCCATCATCAAAAAATTAAACAAGTTGTATGCCATGTTTGAAGGAGATCTGGATCCAGAACTTGCTAATATCCTCAATCTAAACAATTCTACCCCTCAAAAGTCTTCGGGAACACCGGACTTTAAATCCCTTTTTGGGGAAGAAGAAATTGAAGCAGGGGAAGCAGATCAGGTTGATTTAACCCAGCAAAGCTTTCCAGAAATCACCAGGCAATACGAAGCAGCCCCCAACCCTATCCTTAATGACCCGGAATACTACAAGCAGGCCCTTTCCGGCGAAGGCGATAAGGCCCAACGGCTCCACACCATTTTACAAAAATACCTAACCACCAAAGACCCAAAGGACCGGGGAGTATACCGTCAACAAATTGTGACCGCCTACTGGGACTTCCTTTCAGGGATCGCTCGGCGAACTCCCGGTAAGCTCCCCCTGGCCAAACAATTTCTTTTACGGTACGGTATTTTACATCCCACCTTTCTTACCCCTGAAGACCGGGACTTGTTTGGGAAAATTCTTCTTAACAATGAGTGGGGCCAACCCATTTACTATCTTGATGAATGGTTCAAAGCTATCGGTACGGGGGTCATAAAAAATTCTACCACCGACGAAGTACGGGTGGCCAAAACCAATGAACAACTACGGCTAAAACAGCTTTTGGACAAGGCAGTAGGTAAGCGAGATGCAGCCCTGGGGTTACTGCGGGCCAAAAGTGATGAACGGTCCCGCTTAGAACAGACCCTCCTTCAGCGATGCCAACAGCTATGCGACCATGCCCCCGTACCGGGATTAGCTAATGTGTTTTCTACATATTCAGAAGCACAAAAACGAATCTTTACCGATATTCAAGAACTGCTTAAAAGTATTGCCAAATCGGACCGGGAATTATCGGAGTTTATGAAAGAATACTCCCAGGCCGAAGCAGATGTGCACACCCTGGAAGAAAAGGTCCGGGCAGCGGGAGCCGATGTGGCAGTCGATATTCGCGCTATAGACACTGAATTTGACACAGTCCGCCAGATGGCCAAAATGACCATTGGCCGACAAGGGAACCACTTTCCTATCCTTACCCGGGAGTATTTCCGTAGTGGTCCCAACGATATTGCGACCCGGGAAAACCTTATAAAACAGCTCGCCTGGTTAGAATCTATAGATCCTGAAGCTTTCTGTCGGAGCTATAAAAACAAACTCCACCGAATCGTCCCGTATTTTATCCTTATACCTACCTATGGAGATTACGGTATCTGCTGGGAACCCTTTGATCGGTACAATCGAGCCACGAGTCGGGCCCGCCTTGCAATCCCAATGTATCCTAAAAGTCTGACCCTGGCGCTCCTTACGGCGGTGGGAGACCTTCGCTGGCAGGTGGCAAAAGAAAAGGCTTCTTACTACTGGATGGAAGAAGGGCTTACAGGGAACTACTATCAGTGGTTCCAGGCTCAAAAGCTTAAGGGCGATGTAAAAGAATACTTTATCCAGGATTATATTCTCTGGATAACTAAAGAAAGTGACGCAATTCAGAAACTCGACAAGGAAGTTCGGGGGATTTTCTGGCGCTACATTCCCTTTGCCCAACCCATAAAAGAAAAACTTAAGACCCGCAGTTTCATCTATCAGGAACTCTATCAACGGGATATCAACCGGGCCCTTTCGGATGGCTACTGATCTCCTTTAGTTTACCCAGCGATATCCCCATCCTTAGTCTCGCCGTACCGACCTTTTACTTCTGAAAAGGGGATCGAAATGTTTATCCACATCTACCCGCTTCATAAACCACTTGAGGGCACGTCGATAAACCACAAAAGAAACAACGATGGCTCCCACAAACACAAGGGGTAACCCCATCGGGGCAGACTCAGCGGGTAAGAGGGGTACTATCCATTTCCCGTAAATCACTAATAGTATGACAAAAGAAACAACGGTTATTACCACATTAAAAATAGTTGCCCCTAACATAAAAAAAATGGTATTTGCTTTCTTATTCATGAGGCTTCTCCCTTACGAGGTTGGGGCTTAAAAAGCATAGACCCCAGTAACAGAATCCCACATACCACCACCGTAGCATCGGCCACATTAAAGGTGGGCCAGCGAGAAAAACCTAAAAAACCATATACATTTACACTTACAAAGTCTACCACCCCGGCGGGGCGTACAATTCTATCGATAAGGTTTCCCAGTCCGCCCCCGATAATACCGGCCACACACCAGCGCTGGAAAAAGGTGAATTCATCAGTTTTAAAGTAATACGCCAATAAAAGAGCAAGTACAACTAAGGGGAATAAAATAAATAAGAGGGTACGCCAGAGGTCTGGTAACCCTTCCCCAATACTAAAGGCTATGGCTTTATTGCGCACATGGATAATCCACAAAAAGCCGTTATTAAAGACATCCGTAATAAAAGTTCCTTCTTTGGGCCAATAGTGCACAATTATTGCTTTGCTTATCTGGTCCGCCAGAATCACAAAAGCGCCAAGTATAAGAGGTATTAGTTTTTCTCGCAAGAAACTCCGTTGCCCTAGGTGCATCTCCATCACTCCTTTTAAATTATAAGCCCGTGGGAATATCTAAGAATTCCACTTCCAGGCCCGTATCATGGGCCACCTTCTCCATCACCTTCTTCACCCCCCAGACTTCCGTAGAATAGTGACCGCCAGCTATCATGTTTAATTTTCCTTCCCACGCATAGTGGTACAGGCTGTGAGACATCTCTCCGGTTATATACAAATCCAACCCTTCATCGATTGCCTCAAGGGCTTCCCAGGGGGCACCGCCAGACACAACCCCACAGGAATGAATTTCTCGATTTCCAAAGGGATACACCCCCAGGGGCGGTCTATTCATAAAACTAATTCGCTGCACCGCCTCTTCGATAGTAATGGGTTTCGAAAAAACACCCTTATAGCCTATTTTCTTGCCATGATACGAGCCAAAAGGTTCTAGGTTTTCGAGACCAAGAAGCTGACTTAAAGCGGCGTTATTCCCCACCTCCGGATGTTGATCCAGGGGAAGATGCACCGCATACAATGCCACATTATGTTTTAAAAGAATCTCCAGGCGGGACCGCAAACTACCTTTTACCGCAAGGGGCTTACCCCAGAAAAGACCATGATGAACAAACAGCAAGCCTGCGCCCCGCTGAGCGGCTAACTGAAAACTTTCCTGGCAGGCATCCACCGCAAAGGCGATTTTATTGATGTCCTTCCCATCATTATCTACCTGAAGACCATTCAACGAGTCATCGATACCACTAAAATTCTCCAGATTTAAAAATGATCGAAAATACCGATCCAGTTCGCAGGTATTCATGGTATTCCTATGAGCTCCTTTCCCGGTTGTTTCCACCACCGATTTGTTTCTACAAAAGTTTTACCATAAACAGGCACTTTTTGTATGCCCTCAATCCAGGGGGGAACCAGGAAATTAACAAAAAAATTCCCTATGAGGTTCCCCAGCGTTTCTGGATAATATCCCGCTGTGATAACCCGTTTACCCGTACCCTGAAAAAACAGTTCAAGCAAAGGATAGAATTGAACTATATCCGAATAATCAAATACGCCAGCCCCTTCCACCGCCACCAGGAGCCGGGGATATGAATTTTGAGCCATGTTTTCTTCCACAAAGAAATACCGGGAGTGACGGACCTTTTCGGACGTAATCCTATCAGAAACTGCAAATAAAACCGGTATGGGTAATTCCTTCTGTTCTTGCCTTTCCTTTTTTACACCAAATGAGAAGGATTTAAAGACATTTTGCCACTTATTATTGCTTTCTTGATCATCCAGATTTTCAAAAACATACGAAGTAAAGGTCGTTTTTTCTACTAATACAAGGGCCCTCAAAAAAGAGGTTTTTCCCTTTTCCTCGGAGGGGGGTACCACGGCTACCTCGCTTTGATTTTTTTCCTCGTGGGGCAGTTCAACCTTTTCTGAACCACCCATCAGGGGTCCTGTCCGAGAAACTCCTATTTCTCCTCTGAGGAACAGGTTTTCTATGGCCTCTGCCGAAACATCATAGGCAATACAAAAAAAGGGAACCTCAAGTCCTTCCTGCCGAAGCACATATTGCTGATACACCCAGGGAAAAACCGCTTTTAAAGCCGCCTCCCGCTTTTTCACTAATTCCTTCCCTAATTGATTAGCCACACTCCAGTGTTCTCCCAATAAAAGGGCACTTCCTATTTGTAAAAGGTTTCCCTGTCGTCTTCGGTCTTTTAACGATCCCGATAGGAACGGGAAAAGGTCCACCGATTCCTGTCTAAAGGTCACTACCGTAAAGCCCCGCTCACAGAGGATTGTAAGAAGAGAAGAGAGACTTTCTGCCGAGCCTACCACCGGGGGGGCCACTAAAACTACGGGCGCAGTCGGGATGGCCTCCTTAACAAAAAGATTAATATCACTTGTAGTGGGGAGTTGTTTTTTCGTAAAAAGCGACGCAAAATCCGATTTTTGTTCAGAAAATGGCGCATACCGAATCGCTATAAAGCTTACCCCTACCAGCACAAGCAGGGCTAGACCGCGCAGGACTAGGGAACCCTCTCCATAATCATCGTACTTTAAGTGACGCCATATTCGAATAATACCCGGGATATCCGTAAGAAATAAAAAAAAGACAAATATACTCAGCGGAACAAGCTCAGGTCGAAAACCATACACCACAAAAATGAGTATCAGAAGAAGGGAGCCAAAAAATGAAAGAAAATGGGTTCCTTCAATATCCTGAAAGGACTTAACGAAAGGGCGTATCAACGTGAGAAAAGCACAAAGAATCACAATACTTTCTACGAGAATCAAATCCATTTTTAATGGTTTTCCCCTTTTTCGAGCAGCTTATCAAGGTTCATATAGGTCTTAAGGAGCGCATTGAATACCACCCGACTATCTTTTAATGAAGAGGAAACCGCTTCAAGAGAATTGAGGCCCTCCGTAAGGGCCAGGGTTTCTTCCCGGATAGACCCTGAAATCTGATTCAAGAAGGCGCCCGCTTCATCGATACTCTGCGCATTAGCCCGGAAACTTTCCAGAACGGTGGTAAAGGACCTTCGAAAAGATTCCAGCATGGTTACAAAGCCCTGAATTTCGGCGGTTATATCCTTTACTACCCCATCGAACTCGTTGATAGTTTTTTCGATAGTTTTTGCAAAATCCCCGGTTTGACCCGCCAGCGTTCGAACCTCATTGGCAATGATGCGAAAGCCCTTACCCACCGAACCAGCCCGGGCAGCTTCTATTGAAGCATTGATAGCAAGGATATTGGTCCGGTCCGAAACATCCTGGATAGAACCGGTAACGGAGGCAATGCTTTTTGCTTTTTCTTCTAGTTCTTGGAATAGGGTTGCTATTCTATTGGCCCCATCGGCGGCCTTATTAATATCTTCTACTCGTTTTGAAATCTCTTCTCCCGTAACGGCGTTTTTATTCAGGATCTTATCCATCATTGAATCAATTTTATCGGCGTTTTGGGAGGTGTTCTGGCTTGTGGCCCGAATCTCTTCAAAGGCCGCCACAATAGCCGAAAGGCTCGTACCGATACGTTCCAGATTATAGTTAATGATATCCAGGGATTTTAAGGTTACCGAATTCAGGACCACACTTTTGTGGTATCCCTTTGCAAAATGACGGATAGCAACGTAGTTGTTATCAAACGGCATACTTTCCATGGCAGGCCCCTATTTATAAATGGTTTCTATGATATCGATACCGCATGAAAGCCGCTCAAACCAATCAAGAAACTCGGTAACCCCCTTTCCCTTATACACCCCTCCATGCTGGGCAGCGAGCATAATGGGGTTAAGGGGACGAACCCGCTTTATCCATTGGAGAGCGGCCCGATTAGAGGCCATGTATCGTTTATGAAAGGGCTCCACATAGGGAAGGGCCTGGTCAAAATCTTCAATAAACAACTGTTCTTTTCCGGGAGGAAACACCGCAGCCCCCACATCTCCCGAAAACAGAATCCGGGATTTTTCATCAAAGGCAGAATAATTACCGGTAGAATGCAAGAAATGGGCCGGAATAAATTGTATGGTACTACTTCCTGCTAGCTTATAGGTATTTCCATGCTCTTCGATACCTATTACCCGGCTTTGGTCCACAATCCCAAAATGGGGAAGAAACCGTAGCCAGAGACTACTTACATATATTTTAGCCGACGTAACCCCCAACCAGAGAGCAATACCAGATGAAACATCCGGATCCTGATGAGAAAAAAAGATTGCCTCTATTTTGTCTAGCGAAATATAGCGGCTTACCACGGCCACCACCCGGGCAAAGAGATGGACCCCACCCGGATCCAACAGCATTCCCCGCCCTTTTTCTATAATAAGATATTGATTAGTTTGAACTACCCCCGAAACTGCTTCAGGATCGGCCCCCAGCCAAATAAATTGATGATCCCCATCCTGGAACAATATCTTGCCATTTATATCTTCCGCCGCAATCATGTTTTCCTCCTTCCTCCGGCGCCATTACCGGCTTATTGCAAAAAGTTTAACCTCTGTATCAGTATATCATATATTAGTAAAATAACGTGGGAATAACAATAGAAGGAGCAACTTGATAATGAGCACACAACCTTATGAATTATCACCAGAAGAGATCCGCTTCTCTATTCTTCCTATAAAAATAGAAAACCTTCCCCCGGCCTCTGATGCAACCATCATAGGGCAGGGCAAAGCCCTTGCCGCCTTATCCCTTGGATTAGGAATAAAAGCAAAGGGCTACAATGTATACATTCAAGGCGCCCCCGGAACAGGACGACGTACCGCCCTTTTACGGGCCCTTTCCCAATATAAACCTTCCCTAGAACATCTGCGGGATTACGCGTACGTATCTAATTTCACCAACCCCACCGAACCTATCCTGTTAACCTTTCCTCGAGGAAAAGCCCGGGAGTTCAAGCAGGATCTCCATAATACCATAGAAGAAATCAAAAGGATCATCCTTGTACACAGTGAAAGCGAAGAATTCAAAAACAAAAAGGGCCTGCTCCTTTCTTCCTTTGAACAAGAAGAGAATCGCCGTCTGAGTATGTTTGAACAAGAGGCAACTACTGCGGGTTTTCAGATAGTACAGATTAACGATGGAGAAGAACAGAGCACCGAACTCCTTCCTGTAAAAGAAGGGAAGCCTATATCTTTCGAAGAGCTCCAAAGTCAGGTTGCGAGTGGCGAGGTTTCTCCTCAAGAATGGAATACCCTTCGAGAACAATACTATGGCTTAATGGATCGGATGCGGCATATCTTTGAAGATCTCCGGCAGTCCCGCCTTACGGTTGATCAAAAAATTACAGAACTCACCCGGGAAATGCTTCGCCATCCTATAGAAACGGTCCTTGGCCGGCTAAAAGAAACGTACCCTTCACCCAAAATCAACCAGTGGATTACCACCCTTCAAGAAGACATTCTTTCCCATCTTTCTTTGTTTTTAAAAGATCGGGGCGGACAAGAACAGAACTCCCGTCGTTCTCATACGTCCCTTCTTTCCCGCTATGGGATAAACATCATCGTCGATCGTAGTACCACCACCGAACTTCCTGTTATATTCGAAAACCGACCGACCTTACCCAATTTGTTTGGAAGTATCGAAAGTCCCCTGAGCGGCCAGGAAGACCTCCGTACGGCCTATCTCCGGATCCGCTCCGGGAGTCTGCTTCAGGCCGCGGGGGGAATCCTTGTACTCCGGGCAGAGGATATTCTCGACGAAGAAGAAAGCTGGACCTACCTTAAACGGGTTCTCCAGAGCGGCATTGCGGAGATTCAGAATCAACCCAACCCCTATAGTCCCCCTTCTATAATCAAACCAGAACCGATCGAAATAGATGTCAAAGTCATTTTGATGGGTGGGGAAATGACCTATGATGTTCTCTACCAACAGGACCCGGATTTTCAAAAACTTTTTAAAATCTGTGCCGAATTTAGCAATACTATGCCCCGGCTCCCCGAAACAGAACAACTTTACTGTTCGTTCTTACAACGGGTTGTTCATGAAGAACACCTACTCCCTCTTACAAGCGAAGGACTCTGTGCCATACTTCGGTGGAGTGCCCGCCAGGCAGAACATCGTCAGAAGCTCAGCACCCAGTTTTCTCTGGTGGTAGACCTCTTGCGGGAAGCCAGCTGGTATGCAAGCCGACAGGGGTATGCAACTATTGATAGCAAAACAGTCCGGTATACCCTGGAACAAAAACAGAATTTCTACAACCTGCCGGAAGAAACCCTGCAGGCCATGATTCTCTCTGACGAGATTATCATCCAGCTTGAAGGAACCGCCGTAGGGAAAGCTAATGGTATCGCTGTCCACGACCGGGGATACTACGCCTATGGGATTCCGGTGGTGGTCTCCGCCCGGGTTGCTCCCGGTGATGGAGGAGTCATCAATATCGAAGGAGAATCGGGGCTTTCCGGAGAAATTTTCGACAAGGCGGTGCTTATTCTGTCTGGCTATCTCCGGAGTCGATATGCCCGCAATTTTCCCCTTTCTATTACGGCCAGTGTCTGTTTTGAACAAATGTATACCCCTATTGATGGAGATTCGGCGACGGCGGTTCAGCTCTGCACTATTCTCTCTGCTATTAGCGGCATCCCCCTCCGACAGGATCTGGCAATGACCGGCAGTGTCAATCAGCTTGGAGATATGCAGCCCGTGGGTGGAGTCTCGGAGAAAGTAGAAGGCTTCTTTGCTATTTGTGAAAAACGGGGACTTACAGGGTCCCAGGGGGTGATAATCCCCAAACGAAACATTGCGAATCTTATTCTTAACGAGCGGGTAGAAGAAGCAATACAACAGGGGCTATTCCATATATATGCGGTAGAAACTATAGATCAGGCTCTAGAAATCCTTACGGGTAATCCCGCCGGAGAGCTGGATAAAAATGGGAATTTCCCCCCAGGAACCGTAAACTACGCGGTTTCTCAGGAACTGCGACGGATGGCTGAGGTTATTCACACATTTGAAACCTAAAATAGGGGCCAGTGAGACTTTTAGTTTACCTTCAAGGTTAAAATTGCCCAGTGCCAAGACTAAATAAAAATTCTTGCGAATTATGCTAATATCTTTTATAGTGTAGAAAGGATAGAAGCAGCCCATAAGGAGAACAGCCCTTGATTAAGGAAAGTACCATGGCTACCACCAGTCAAACGCAGGAACTTACTATCGACCAGGCGAGAATCAAAAAAGCGATTATCTCGGGGGTGCCGCTTACCATCACCACCTACACCCTTCCCCATGAAATAGAACTCTACATTGAGCAGGTACTGGAAGCCTTCCTTAAAGAGCTAGGGCAACAGCATCTTAAGGATTACCTTGCCTACTGCATCCGGGAGCTGGCGGTTAACGCAAAAAAGGCCAATACTAAACGGGTGTACTTTATGGAGCGGGGTCTCGATATTACGATCCCTCAGGAATATAAAGAAGGGATAACCTCATTTAAAGAGGATACTTTTAACAATATTGGCCACTACCTGCAGCTCCAGAAAGAAAAGGGCCTTTATATCAAAATACTCTTTCAGGTAAAAGGTCATACCATCATTTTAGAAGTACGAAACAATGTGGTCATCACTAAAACCGAATTGATTCGAATTCACGACAAACTTGCCCGCTCTCGTCAGTACCATACACTGGAAGAAGCCCTCACCCAGGTTCTGGATGATTCAGAAGGAGCCGGTCTAGGGCTTGTAATCCTGATTCTGATGCTCAAAAAAATAGGGCTCGATGAAGATTGCTTTGATATCATCCCAGGAGAAACCGAAACCATAGCCCGAATCTCTATCCCCATGGACAAAACAAGGGTAGAAAATCTATCCATCCTTTCCAAAGCGATCGTCGATCAGATTACCGCCCTTCCTCAGTTCCCCGAAAACATTGTGGCTATTCAGAAGCTTATCAACGACCCCCGCTCTGAAATGGCAGATATCGCCCGACATATCTCCATGGATCCTGCCATGACGGCGGATCTCCTCAAAGTAGTGAATTCGGCCCAGTTCATGCTCTCTAAAAAGGTAGACAGCATTTCCGAAGCAGTAAAGCTGGTGGGTATTCGGGGCATCAAGAATCTCCTTTATTCCTATGGGACCCAGAAAATTCTCGGAGAAGACACCTCAGACAAAAAGGCGCTGTGGGAACATTCATACAAGACCGCTTATTATGCCTATAATCTGGCCAAAAATTTCAGAAAAGATAAGAATCTCCTGGATGATGTGTACGTGGGGGGGATTCTCCACGATATGGGGAAGATAATTTTTTCCACCGTCCACCCCGACCTACTGCAGAAAATTCGTAGTTTTTTCGCTGAAAAGGGAATTCCTGCCGCCACTTTTGAAGACCTGGCTGCAGGGATGAACCATGCAGAAATCGGCGCCATGATTGCAGAAAAATGGAACTTCCCCGACAATCTTATCACCGCCATTCGTCTCCACCATGAACCCAACCAAGCTCCGCCAGAGTTTAAAGACCTCGTAGAAACAGTCTATTTAGCAAACATGCTGTGCGAATACGAAAACGGCAACATTACCTTTGATCAATTGGAGAAAAGTGTTCTTACTTCGTTTGGTATCGGGAATGAAAAACAAATCGAACTTTTACTCCAGCGATTCTCCGAAAGCTTTAAACGGGAAACCCAGAATCACTAATCAAAGAAGAGGCCCAGGCCTGCACAGCAATTCCTGTGGCGACCGCTACGTTTAATGATCCCTTAGCCCCAAGGGTAGGAATACTTACCCGGCCAAGGGAACGATCAGCAAGTGTCAAGAGTTCTGGAGAAACCCCTAATTCCTCTGAGCCTATTATCATGATTCCTTTCTGAGGGAACGGAAAGCGAGAAAGAGCTGTCCCTCCCGTTTCAAGAGCAAAAAGAGGTACCCTATCCCTGAGGCATCCATCAAAAAAAATTCTTTTCTTTTCAAGGCTATCAAGTCTTTCCCAGGGAACTATTTCGATACACCCCATAGCAGACCGTACTGCCCGGGAATGATTGGGATCCGCACAAAATGGAGAAAGCCAGATTTTTTCTACTCCAAAGGACTCGGCGGTTCTAAAAATGGAGCCAATGTTGAACGGAGACCGCACATCATCTAGATAAAGGTGCACCCCTGAGAATACCCGACGTTTTGAAACATCAATGTTCCCCTCGGGGTCCATAAAATCCCAATCCGCCACAGAAACACCTAAAACCTGTAACAGAATATGCCGTAACTGGTTTACGTTCCGAATAAGGGCATTTTTGTCTGTCTCGGCTCTACTAAGATTTCTTATCCCTTTCACGTATTGATAGACAGAACGAATACCCTCTTCCTCACGGGAGGAGAACCGCTTCTCTTGAGAATCGGAGGACACCGAAGGGTTCAGAAGCAGGGCTAGCATTTCTTCCAGATATGGGATATGGGAATACAGGTGATCAGGATGGGCTTCCCAAAAGGCACATTGCTTTTCTATTTTGCGGAATTGTTGATGCAGGGGCAGGCGGGCTAATTTGGAAAGAGGAATCATAGGGTCAATACGCTTCTTTTAAAAGCTCATAGGTTTCTTCAACCGTAATAGGACGAGGGCTATAGGCTACAAAAGGAAGGGCTCGGGCGGTTTCGGCCACCGGGACAAGTCGTTCCAGGACTAAATCAAGATCCTTTAGACGGGCAGGAACCTGGAGTATCCCCATCCAGCGCCGAATCGCCTCGATAGCCATATGGGCCGCCTCAGATTTCGAAACGCCCTCAGTGGGCTCTCCTATCAACTCCGCTATACGGGCAAGTCGTTCTGGACGGGCAGATAGTAAAAACTCCATAATATGGGGCAGTAAAATCGTGGAGCACCAGGATTTTGCTACCGGGAAACGGGCGTTTAAAGCATAGGCCAGGGCCGTACCAATCCCGGGGCTACTGACTGAAGCCCCCAGGGAAGTCAGAAACCCTGCCTGAGAAGAAATTTTCCCTAAATCCCCCATTTTATTCGTGGAAAAAGAATCAAACAGTTGTCGATACAGCACAAAGGCCCGTTCTAGGAGGGCTTCACCAATGAAACTTATTTTCGTAGAAAGATAGGCCTCAAAGGCGATAAGAAAGCCATCAAAGGCGGTGGTGGCGGCGAACTTTTCCGAAAGGGACTCGGATACATTTTCATCCAGAATGGTAGCCACACAGAGAGATTCCGGGGTTTCGACGAGCTTTACAGAACGATCCCGAGGATCCACCGCAACACAGGAATTGGCAAATAAAAAGGGATCCCGCCCACTGGTAGGGACCGCCACATAAGGCAAAAAAGAAGAAGGCCGGATCTCGTTATCCAGAATATCAAACAAATAGGTTCCTGCAGGAAAGACAAGGGATGCTATTTTTGCGATTGCCTGGGTTTTTATTCCACCTAGACCGATGATTACTGAACATCGGGCAGCGCGAGCCAGTTCTGCAACCTCTTCCGCCACCTGGGCAGTGGCCTGGGGTGGAACATTATCAAACACGATGAATTCAATATTTGCTTCCGAAAGGACCTGGCTTACCCTATCAATAACGTTATTTTCATACAGAACCGGTTCGGTCACCACCATGACACGATTACCATAAGGCTCTATCACCTTACTGATCCAATTAATGGTGTCCGTCCCTATGATTACTTTTGGATCTAATTTAAAAACAAAATCCACCATCTATGCTATTTTATACCCAACGATTCCATAATGGCATCGGCGGTCTTCTCTATCACCTGCTGGGTAAGATAGTCGGGATCGTTTATTTTCTTTTTCAACTCCGCAATTTTCTCTGCCCGGCTATCAGGAACAGAGGAAACTATCTCCAGGGCCTGATATAACTCAGCCTTTTCTATTGCTTCGTGTGAAAGGGACACCGAGTCACTCGAAACATTCTTATGAACCTGAGAGGGTTTTTCTGTCTTTTTGTTTCCCTGGACGGGATCTATCGAACCAATTCTATCAATCATCATGGTACAACCCCTACCTTCCCCCCCAGTTCTTTTCTGGGGCATCTTTTATTGTAATATCTTATTATCTTTCTTTCCAGATATGTATACCGAAAATTCACCTTTTTGATCACCCCTCTGCCGGAGTTTTTCAAGTACCTCAGTAACCCTTCCCCGCAGGTATTCCTCATGATACTTGGTCATTTCTCGGCCTACGCATACATATCGTTCACCATCTATATCGGCAACATCCTCTAATAACTTTACTATACGAAAGGGAGACTCGTACAGAACAAACGCTTCTTTGCGTTCCATAAGCTCTTCCAACCGAGTTCGCCGCCTTCCTCCTTTTGGGGATACAAAACCCTCAAAGGTAACCGTCTTATCAAGCCCCCCGGCTACACTCAGCAGGGTTGCAAAAGCCGAAGGACCTGGAAGGGGGATAATCTCATGCCCCGCTTCAAGCACGGCCCTAACCAACAAAGCCCCCGGATCACTCATTCCTGGGGTCCCCGCATCGGAAAGATAGGCACAAAGCTTCCCTTCATTCAGGATAGATATAACACGGGGGGCTACTTTTAACTCATTCTGCGCTCGACATGAGATAAGGGGAACCGATATTTGATAATGCTGGAGCAGTTTAGCGGTCTGGCGGGTATCCTCGCATGCCACAAGGTCCACGTTCTTTAATGTTTCCAGGGCGCGGATAGTTATATCTCCCAGGTTCCCAATAGGGGTGGCAATCACATATAATATGGACACGCAAAAAGTATACCGTCTTTTGTTGCTTTAGCCAAGGTAAAATCGAAGATGAGGTGTAGCCGATGTTTACCATCGTCCAATTATTCCTGCAAGTTCTTATTGCTATCCTTCTTCTCTGGTTTGGGTATAATCTTTTTTTTACGCTTTCCCGAAAAAAAGCCAAAGGTGGGGTTTCTACAAAGGGGAAAGCGGGCGATCCCCGAACTTGTCCAGTTTGCGGAACCCGCCTCATGAAAGGGGAACGGGTAAAGTCATCGGTATTCCCTGCCATGGGAAATAGCGACCGGATTATGCACATCTATGGGTGCCCCTATTGCCTGGAAGGTTCTGTAGACCGATCCTGTCCGGTGTGTAAAGCGATTCTTTCCCCTAAGGATTACCTTATTGCTCGAATGTTTGAACGTCCCAACCGATCCCACGTACACGTACTTGGATGCACCAGGTGTCGCCGGGGATAAGGACCCACCGAATTTTTGCAATCATACCCCCCTTAATTCTTAAGTAAATTGCGAACATTCCGATAGTAAGAGAGACGTTAAACTATTCGTATACCCGTTGGGTTCTTGCGAATGGGCGTCAGGGAATTTTCCCCTTCTCTTTGGTGGGTAGGGGGTTCCAGCACAGGCTTTATAGAATGGCAGGGAGGCCATAGCAATTTTATACTTTGTATAAAATTGCGAACACACCAAAGGAGTGTCGTGTATGATCATCAATCACAACCTGAGTGCCATGTATGCAGATCGTTCTCTCCGGGTTACCCAAACCTATCTGGACAAGAACATGGAGAAACTTTCGAGCGGTCTGCGGATCAATCGGGCCGGTGATGATGCTTCTGGTTTAGCGGTATCCGAAAAAATGCGCAGTCAGATTCGCGGTCTGAATCAGGCATCGACTAATGCGCTTAATGGTATCTCATTTATCCAGACTGCGGAAGGATACCTGCAGGAAACTCAGGACATCATCCAGCGCATGCGTGAACTGGCAGTACAGGCTTCAAACGGTATTTATACCGCTGAAGACCGGATGCAAATCCAGGTTGAAATTTCTCAGCTCGTGGATGAAATTGACCGCATTGCATCCCATGCTCAGTTCAACGGACTCAACATGCTCACCGGACGGTTTGCCCGAGAAACGGGCGAAAACGTGGTTACCGCCTCCATGTGGTTCCACATTGGGGCAAACATGGATCAGCGAGAACGGGTGTATATCGGTACCATGACCGCTAAGGGTCTTGGTGTCCGAAACCCCGGTGACAACACTATTCTTACTCTGGAAGATCCGGACAGTGCAAACCGTGCTATTGGAACCCTCGATGAGGCCCTCAAAAAAGTAAACAAGCAACGGGCAGATCTGGGTGCCTACCAGAACCGACTTGAACACGCCATCCGCGGCATCGATATCGGCGCAGAGAATTTACAGGCCGCCGAATCACGGATCCGCGACACGGATATGGCGAAGGAAACGGTGGGATATACCAAGAACCAGATCCTCAGCCAGGCAGGAACGGCCATGCTTGCTCAGGCCAATCAGCGAAGCCAGGGAGTCCTGCAGTTGCTCCAGTAAACCAAGGGAAGGGAAGGGGTTATCCTGTAAAGGGGGTAACCCCTTTTTATTTTTTGGAAAAACGAGCAACCATACTTTTTACTTTTTCAAGCAGAACCCTATTCAGATAGATCAACCTGATTTGGTCCTAAGACTCTAGGAATAGGAAACTGGTACTGTAAAAATCCTTTCTTAAAAGAGCATTTCCTTTTTTATAGAACCAACTAGCCAGTTATAGAGAGCGTCCGCTCGATTCCCAAAGGAATCTTTTATTTTTGCCTCCATCCCCGGGAGAAGGGCAACCTGCGCATATGACAGAATATATACAAGAAGTGCATCGTCACAATCGTAGAGCACCACAAGACTTCGGAGGTTCCCTTTATCAATTATTGGAACAAAACCATATTTCATCACGGTTTCATTTCTCTGAAGAAAAGAAAAATTTTCTCCATCGTATTGGAATCGATAGGTGTAGACATTTTCTCCGAAGGTAAGATCCTTTTGAAAGGCATATACGGTTACGCTGTTAGGTATTCCCTGAAAAAAAGGATCGGGGATCTTTTTTCGACTTTCAGGATGATCAATACAATAGGAAACTTCATACAAGGTTCTCATGGTTTTTCGGCTCGCTGAATAATACTGGATCCCTGTAAGAGTACTAAGAGCAGTTAGTCTATTAAAAAGGCGATTTTTTTCTGTCTCATTTAAAGGTCTCTGGTTGTTAGGGTTTGTTTTTTTGTAGAGATAGAGGGATTCTACCATAACTGTTGGCTGAAATTTCCCTTCGAACATGGATTGAATCAAAGGAGTAAGCTTTTCATCCTGGGTATTAAAAAATCGATCCATTTTTTTGGTTTGAACAGAGGTTATTTTTCCTTGAGAACTAATCTTTTCATACAGTTCTTTACCCAGGAACTCGCCGCTTGTTTTACTAAAACCTTTAAAAGAAACAGTCAAAAATAATAAAACAACACAAATCACATTTCTTTTCATGGCAACCTCTCATTCAAATTAAAAAGGCTGCCCCTTTCGGGAACAGCCCCTTTTTTTACCTGTAAACCTTGAAGGCATATTACAGAAATATGCTTACATTCCTATCGTTGTTTATTTTTGAAGGCTTTTTCAACTGTATGGATCCTTCTACTATTCCCTTACTCTCTGGCTTACTGTGCTATCGGGCACCCTTGTAGAAAACCCGCACCTGTTTATATAAACCCTCTCCTTCACTTTTGGTTTCTACATCGGCAATATCATTTAACGTGGTATGGATCAGGCGCCGCTCAAAGGGATTCATTGGTTCAAGAAGAATCGAACCCTTGGTCTCACGGACCTTATCAGCTACAGAATAGGCTAGCCGAACCAGGGATTCTTCCCGACGGATGCGATAATTTTCCGCATCAATTATGATCTTCATAGAATCATATCCCAGCTTATTGGTGTAAATATTTGCCAGCAGTTGAATCGCATCCAGATTCTTTCCTTTTTTACCAATAAGGATGGAAGAAAATTCAGAATCAATCTTTATCCCTATCTTTTGCTCCTCTCTGAACAGTATTATGACTTTACCGGGATAGCCCATTTTTTCAATAAGGGTACTGATAAAGGTAACCAGCTGCTGTTCAAACTCATTCTGCGGTTCAGGATTACCGTACACAGGTTTACCCACTGGAGCAGTCTTCTTCGGGGCTGGTTCGTTGGTATGCACCCGAATACGAACATACCCCTTCTTAAAAAGACCCGACTTCTGGGTTTCCAGAATCTCCACATCGAACTTGTCCCGTTCAAGTCCTAATTCAGCGGCCGCCCGATCAATCGCCTCTTTTTCGGTTCGACCTTCAAATTCATATACCATACGCGTCTCCTCGCGAGAAAGATTGCTCGTAAAAATCAGCTGATCCTATTTCTTTTTCCGACGGGGTGCTATAACCGGCTCTTTTACAGCAGCCCGAATTCGTTCCCGGTACGCCGCCAAATACTTGTTCAAAGCCAGTTGCTGGACCAAGGTTAACAGGTTAGACATGATCCAGTAAATAAGAAGCCCCGAAGGAACCTCATAGAGGATAAAGAAGAACATAATAGGCATCAGATACAACATCATTTTCATCTGGGCATTAGACTGCTGGTCCGGTGTCTGGGTAACCTTTCCATACAAAAGTTGAGACACAAGATAAATGAACGGCAATAACCGGATATCACTCCAGTTCAACAGCGGAATTCGGTAAGGTGCAAAACTGTATACCGATTCGGGCCGGGAAAGATCGGGGATCCATCCAGGGATAAACATAGCCCCCCGCAGATCAAAATGGTTATTAAAAAGATTGTACATGGCAAAGAAAATCGGTATTTGAAGCAACATGGGTAAACAGCCGGAAAGGGGATTGTACCCTTCTTTTTTGTAGAACTCGGCCATTTCCAGATTCATTTTGTTGGGATTATCTTTATATTTTTCTTGTATTTCCTTTATTTTTGGGGCCAGCTCTTGCATCCTAAGGGTAGATTCGGAACTCTTTTTGGTAAGGGGGAATAATATCAGCTTTACCAAAATGGTGAGGAAAATAATGGCCACCCCATAATTTGGTATAATTCGATAGAACAACAGTAAAAACCACTTCAAAACTACCTCAAGGGGCCCCAAAATACCACTGGTATCAGCTACGGCGGTAAGGTTCATATCCCGTAACTTAAAACTATTTTTATCTGATTGATCATATCGGGCCAGAGCATTTTGAGTTTTTGGCCCTAAATAAAATCGATAGACATCGGTAGTACGGGAACCATTCAGAGCGGGCCGTACAATATAAAACCGAGACGTTTCCGGCATACCCGCCACAGGAACCGCAGAAAATGCATAGGTATACGGCGTAGCATCAGGAATGGCAATAAACGTAAAATATTTTCCTGCTATGGCAGCCCAGGAAATTCGCTCATTTACAATTGTGGGGCTCTTATTATTTACCTTTTCTTGTTTACGCTTCCCATTGGTGTAAACATAATAATTCCGGTACTCATAATTCTGGGTAAGCTTTTCAAAACGGGGACCTATTTGGGGACCAAATTCTAACGTATAGGCGGCGCCATTAAAGTTAAGAGAGGGAATAGAATATCCCCCATCTATAGTGACGGAAAGTTCAAAGAGGTATTCCTGGGGTTTAAATTCGTACCGCTTAGTTAAACGAAAAACTCCTTCTTTTTCTCCGTTAGAAACGGGAATCTTATAATCGCGATAGAATTCTACAATCTTGTCTGACACGCGATTTATATGAAAAAACTCCGTTCGAGGAACCGCGTCAATACCACCAAAGGCTAGCGTAAAGGCATGGGACTCACCCGTTCCCGGCAGAACCATTTCCACAAAATCATCGTGGTCCCGATGTTCCTTGAGTTTATAAGAAACCACATCCCCGCCCTTATTGCTCAGGACAACCCGAACTAGGTCCGTTTCTATAACTACCCGTTCTTCCTGTAACTGCACCTCTTCCGAGGCTGTCCCTGCTAACAGAATATCCATCGGGGGAGAAGCGTTTGCTGTATCAGCCTTATGTGCCTGAAAGGTTTCGTTTGATTGGATTGCGTCTGGGCTCTGGATTCCAGAGGTTTGGGCAGCTGAATCCTGCGGGGAACTCGGGGGCGGAGCAAGATAAACCTGCAACATCATGCTTACGGTAATCACCACAACCGAAAGACTAACCGCCAAAAGAACTCGCTTTTCTTCACTCATAGGTATTCCTCATTATTCTTCAGGGAACGGGATCATACCCCCCCGGATGAAAAGGATGACATCGGAGAATACGTTTAATAGCCAACCATGTACCTTTAAAAGGCCCATATTTCTCAATAGCCGTGAGAGCGTAGGTAGAACAGGTAGGAGTATAGCGACAACTCGGAGGAAAATGCGGAGAAATAGCGTATTGATACCCTTTGATCAACCCTATCATCAAGCGCATTAACAACTTCTTCACTCTGTTCTCCGTAGTAAACCAGCCTTTTTAAACAAAACCTGCAGTTGCTTCAATCGTTCCTGAAATTCGTCTTTCCCCGGATATATCAGTACTACAATATCATAACCTGAAAAAAGCTGGTGTTTCATTAGCCGATAGGCTTCCCGGCTTAAACGCCGGGAATAATTTCGCTGAACCGCATTTCCGTAGTTTCGAGCACAGGTAAAAACAACTCTATTGTGGGATAAATGGTTTCCCTGGAAAAAAAGCTTTGCCCCTTCGCAGGAACACTTTTTTCCCTCCTTAAACAGTCGCTGGATCTCCTTTTTGTCCTTCAAACGCTCGCATTTTCTAAAACGAAATGACAGTTCAGTCACATTTAGTACGGCTTCTTCTCATCCGAAACAGTTAACTTTATCCGCCCTTTTGCCCGTCGCCGTTTCAGAACAAGCCGTCCACCCCGGGTCTTCATACGAGCACGGAACCCAAATTTCCGGTTCCGCTTTACCTTGCTGGGTTGATATGTACGCTTCATGAAACAATCTCCTTAGCTAATATAACGGCAAGGCAGTATAAAATATGAACTTGCCTTTGGTCAACTGCTTGATTCTCCCCATCTTTTCTTTATTTCCTTCTCCAGGCGTTTCAAACGTTCAACCAATTCTTTATCATGTATATTCTTATAAATATCTTCATTGATTGAAGAATATATTTTCTCTTCTGACATTGCAGAAAGATCCTGGGCTTTTAATGTTGTCTCCGGTCTATCATCTTTTTTCTGGAAATTCTCACTATTTTCTTGCAATACATTATTTTCCGAATCGTCATCTATCTTTTTTTCTTTTTCTTCGTATTCTTTGTTTGAGATTTTTTCAAAGGCTAACTTAAAACAGATACCGCGAATTTGAAGTTCAGGGAATTTCTTTTGAAAAGCGTCTATAAAATATCGTTGTTTCGTCTGTAAGAGCTGTATCCAGCCGGGATGCTCCGCTTCCACGATGATAATAGACTTTTCAAATTCTCGAATTCTAGAATGAGCTGCAATTTGTTCACCGGCTATCTCTTTCCAGGCATTGAAAAGGGCTGAATACTGCTGTCCTTTTGCAAGGAGAGAATCATCCAAAAAAGCAGATAAAATTTCTGCCGCTTTTTTCATATCACGCTTTCCTTTCTAAGACACCATCCCGCACAGTATACACAAGGATTTCACCTTTTGCATACCTATCATAGGGCTCCTCAGGAAGAAACGTGTAAAAGGCCTGCTCATAGGCGGGTAAAACGCTGGCTATTTTCTTGCGCTTTTCTGGGTCTAATTCAAGAAGAACATCATCGAGCAATAAAATGGGAAGTTGACCTGTTTTCTCAGTAAATTCCCGGGCCTGAGCTATCCTAAGAAGAAGAGATAAAAGTCGTACCTGTCCAGTGGAAGCGTACTCAGAAAAGGATTCAGAATTGCGAACAAAAAGATACCTATCCCGGTGAGGACCCGAGAGACTTACGCCGAAATCCAACTCTTTATTTCTAATAAGCTCTAAATTGCGCAGAATTATGTTCTGATCCCCCTCTTTCCATGAAGACCGGTATTGAATCTGAATACCCTCCAGGCCAGCCACTTTGTAAAACAACTCAGAAAAAACCTGAGAAAACCTTTCCACGGCCTTTTGACGTTTTTCTATGAGTATCAGACCATACTGGACAAATTGAAAATCTATGGCGTCTAATGTCCGAGTATCCTGGTTTCTTAATAGCCAATTTCTGTTCTTTAAAACCTGCTTATATCTCTGAAGCGTATCAAGATAAAGGGGATCCCAAAGACTTATCACCTGATCAAAAAACCAGCGTCTCTGTTCGGGTGTTCCCTTTATGAAAGCCATGTCTTCATGGCAGAATATGATGACCGGCAAAAACTGGATAAGGTCCCTCCGATGACTTAAAATTTTGCCATCTACCTCAATGATCTTTTTACCCTGGATGAGCTTTACCGAAATGGTAGAACACCTGCCCTGTTCTATAGCAACTGCTACTCCGCAGGTGTTTTCACCTCTTTTAATCATTTCCTGATCTTTACATCTTCTGAATGAAGATCCATAAGCGCAACAGTACAGGGACTCCAAAAAATTTGTTTTTCCTTGCCCATTTTCTCCTACTAAAAAGACATCCTTTTTTTCTACGTCTACTTCTTGGTTTACAAGATTTCGAAAAGAAAATACTCGGACATTTCGAATAAACATCTACTGATCAACCTGCATGGGCATGACAATATGGAAAAAATCCTTTTCTGGCAAAGATTTAATTGTTATAGCCCTTGTGGGTTCTGTAAAGTATATCGCAATTGAATCATCAGTCATCACTCTAAGAGGTTCTTCGAGGTATCGATAGTTCAGGGCTATGGAAACTTCTTCACCATCGTACTGGCAGGGGATTTCCTCATTGGCCGCTCCGATATCACTCTCCTCAGAAAGCAAGGAAAGAACGCCAGGCTTAACGTTCAAATATATTCTTCTTGACTTTTGTTCTACCAGCAGAGAAACCCGTTTAAGGGCCTCCAATGTTTCTTTACGATTGATGACAAAATGATGAGCCTGATTCTCCGGTATAACCCTTCGATAGTTAGGAAACTGACCTTCTATGAGCACAGAAGAGAAAAGGTAAGGCCCAAATTTCACAAATATGTTCTTTTCCGTTACTGCAATAGAGGCGCTTCCCTCATCGCTTGCTCGCTTGAGAATAAGGTTAAGTATTTTTGGAGGTATTATAATACCTTTAAAATCAGGAATCCCTTCCTCCATACTTCTTTGAATATATGCAAGTCGCCGTCCATCGGTAGCTACCATCACCACATAGGGATCCTGTTTTTCAAAGAATACACCGTTCATAAAATAGCGGGTCTCATCATCGGAGATTGCAAAAATTGTCTGGCTTATCATGTCTTTCAGATCTCGCAAGGGCACCGAAAAGAACGGTATTGTCCCTGGCTCTGGAAGTTCAGGAAATTTATCAGAAGCAATGCTTTTTAAGTTAAATTTTATCTTTTTAAAAGTAGGACGAATTGTTATCTTTGAGTTGTTTTCCTCAAATTCTACTTCCCCTTCAGGAATAGAACTTAAGATTCCCAGGAGTTTATCGCAGAACACCGTGGTAGACCCTGCTTCTACCACAGTGACCGGTATCCGGGTTTCGAAACTCACTTTTATATCAGTGGCTCTAATAAGGAGAGAAGAATCTATAGTTTCGAGATAGACATTCGAGAGTATAGAAATAGCGTTCTTTGTAGAGATTATTTCTTGGGCTATGGTGATTTCTTTTGCAAGAATATCTCGTTCACAGATAAACTTCATCTTTGATACTCCTTTACTAAATATATATATATTAGTAATAGTTATAGTAGAGAAGGTGAAAAAGTGGAAAACTGGATAATTCCTTTTTTATTATAGAATTACCCTCTTTATCACCTCTGGATAACTATCCCCTCCTTATCCACTTATGCACAGAGAAGGCTTTTATCCACAATCTGTGCCTTCTATTTTAACATGTTTTTAGTTTTTAGTGCTATAATCTTTTATGTCTCTTATAAGTTTTTGTAAAATAGGATCCAGAGAAGGATCGGACCTTAGTTTTTCTTCTATCTTTTGGCAAGCATGCATAACCGTTGTATGATCTCGGCCGCCAAACTCCATGCCCAGTTCGGTAGTTGAATACTCGGTTATTTCCCTCCCGATATACATGGCGAGCTGTCGGGCAAGAACGATGTTTTGGGTACGTTTTTTACCTCGTAAGTCATTTATAGAAAGGGAAAAATAATCTGCCACTACCCGTTGAATCACTTCAATAGACATATTCGTTTGTTTGGGAGAGGCAAAAACGTCTTTAAGGTGTTGCTGAGCCACTTCAATGGTTATAGGTTTTCCTACCAGTTCAGCGTAGGCGATAAGCTTGGTAAGGGCTGCTTCAAGGTCCCGAACGTTGGAAGTTACGTTCCTACTAATGAGTTCAAGTACTTCTTTAGGTATTTGCACACCCCGGCTTTCTGCCTTTTTTTGGAGAATAGCATATCTGGTTTCGTAATTTGGAGGTTGGAGATCCACCGTAAGACCCCGTTCAAAGCGGGAGCGGAGTCGGTCCGAAAGATTTTTTAGTTCCGAGACAGGCCTATCACACGTGAAAACCATCTGTTTGTTAGCATCGTATAAAGCATTGAAGGTGTGAAAGAGTTCTTCCTGGGTTTCGTTCTTCTTTTGTAAAAAGTGAATGTCATCGATAAGGAGTATGTCTACAAAACGGTATTTGTTTTTAAAGGCTGCGGTTTTGTTAGCCTGTATAGCCTGGATAAATTCATTAGTAAAGTTTTCTGCGGTTATATAGATTATCCGGGCGTTAGAATTTTGGTGAATATAGTTCCCAATGGCCTGCATGAGATGGGTTTTCCCTAACCCAACCCCTCCGTACACAAGAAATGGGTTATACGCTCCTCCCGGGTTTTTGGCTATCGCAATGGCCGCGTTGGCCGCGAAGCTGTTGTTATCGCCAATAACATAGTTGTCAAAGGTATAATCCTGCCGAAGCTGCGGATGGGGATCCTTTTTTGGGACAGAGATTTGTTCTGTTTTAGGGGTTTTAGGTGAAGAGATCTCGTTGTTAGTAGAGTGTCCATTTTCTTTAATAGACTGAGAAGCAGGCGAAACATCTTTGTTTCTTGGACGAACTTCAAAGATAACTTTTAGGTCCTTACCTGCAAGTTCATGAAGCTTTCCTTCAATAAGATTTTTGTACCGCATGGTTACCTGGTCTCGGTAGAAGGAACTTGGCACTGCCACTACAATCTCTTTTTCTGTGGAATGGAGGTATTCCATGTTAAACCACATGGCAAATTCGTGTTCTCCGAGCTCCTGGCGAATTTGGTTTAAAGCTTCTTTCCAGAAAATTTCATAATCCCATGTCGACATACGTTCCCTTCTCCATGTATGGTCCTGCTCTTACAACATATTAGTAGCTTTTTCACATATTATCCACAAGTATTTAGAAATTTGCAAATGCCTTTTCATTACTATACCATTGTTTTTTGTAAAATTCTACCTTGTAATATGTTTAGGTGTTTTTATAATTATTTGTATAAAAAAGATTTAAAATATAACGCAAAAGCAGATGAAAGGATAAGGGGTAAAACTAATTCTTTAATATATCAATAATAAAAAATTAACATATTATCCACAAGTAATACACAACTGATATGTGTATGGTCATGATAGCTTGCCTTTACTTTGAGGGGTAAAATCGGGTATACTTGTTTAACGTATATTCTACCTATATTTATAGTTGATAATAAGGAAAGATGATGGAATCGAGTTATTCAGCCCACAGTATTCAGGTGTTAAAAGGCCTGGAGGCCGTACGGAAACGCCCTGGTATGTACATTGGATCCACGGGGATCGATGGTCTTCATCATCTGGTATATGAAGTTGTGGATAACTCGGTTGATGAGGCCATGCAGGGACACTGCACTGAGATTTTGGTGGTCCTTGAGAAAAACGATATCGTACGAGTAGAAGATAATGGGCGAGGAATCCCGGTCGACATTCATCCGACAGAAGGTGTTAGTGCCCTCGAACTGGTCATGACAAAGCTCCATGCCGGGGGAAAGTTTGATAAAAAGTCCTATAAGGTTTCCGGCGGGCTTCATGGAGTAGGGGTTTCGGTCGTAAATGCCCTTTCTACCTGGTGTGAGGTCTTTGTGCACCGGGATGGTAAAATTTACTATCAAAAATATCGTATAGGAGTCCCTGAGGAGCCCGTCAAAGTTGTGGGGGAAAGTAATAAACGGGGAACGATTGTTCGCTTTAAAGCGGACGATACCATTTTTGAGACAGTAACCTACAATTTTGATACCCTTTCAAATCGTCTTCGAGAGTTAGCCTTTTTAAATAAGGGGCTCAAAATAAGCATTCGGGATGAACGTTTAACCCAGCCAAAGGTTCATGACTTTCTTTTTGAAGGGGGTATTGTTAGCTTTGTTCAATACCTTAACGAAGGAAAGAAGGTCTTACATAACGATGTTATTTACCTGAGTGGCTCCCGGGATGATGTGGAAGTAGAGGTTGCCATCCAATATAACGACACGTACAACGAAATGATGTTTTCTTTTGTTAATGACATCAACACGCGGGAGGGAGGAACTCACCTGGTGGGGTTTAAGTCTGCTCTCACCAGGACTTTAAACGAATACCTAAAAAAATCGAAATTAGCCAAGAAACTTGAGGAAAGTCTTTCGGGCGATGATGTCCGGGAAGGTCTTACGGCAGTATTGTCAGTAAAGGTTCCTAATCCTCAATTTGAAGGACAAACAAAGGGAAAGCTGGGGAATTCTGAAGTAAAAGGTATAGTGGAATCCCTGGTAAACGAACAGCTAGAGCTTTTCTTAGATCAGCGACCGGATATCGTTGCTGCTATCCTTGAAAAAACAGTTCTGGCGGCAAAGGCCCGTATTGCGGCTCGCCAGGCCCGGGATGCTACTCGACGGAAAAATGTCATGGAAAGCGCAGGGCTCCCGGGGAAGCTCGCTGATTGTTCGGAAAAGGACCCTGCTAAATGTGAGCTTTTTATTGTAGAGGGAGATTCCGCCGGTGGTTCTGCAAAAATGGGAAGGGATAGAACCTTCCAGGCCATTCTTGCCCTCTGGGGGAAAATGCTGAATGTTGAAAAAACCCGGATAGAAAAAATCATTAGTAACGAAAAACTCCAGCCTATTATTGCCAGTATTGGCGCGGGTATTGGGGATACCTTTGATATTTCTAAAATTCGATACCACAAAATCATCATCATGGCCGATGCCGATGTGGATGGTTCCCATATTCGTACCCTGTTACTTACTTTTTTTTATCGCTACATGAGGGAACTCATAGAACGGGGACATGTGTATCTGGCCATGCCTCCCCTGTATAAGATTACCTATGAAAAGAAAGTGTTTTATGCATACAACGATGAAGAAAAAGATAGAATCCTTGCCCAGGCAGGTCGAGATCCGGAAAAAATAACGGTTCAACGGTATAAGGGACTTGGAGAAATGAATCCGGAACAATTGTGGGAAACCACCATGGATCCGAAACGGCGAAATATCATTCAGGTGCATATGGATGATGCGGTAGAGGCGGAACGGATTTTCACCACTCTCATGGGAGAAGAGGTGGAACCTCGCCGTCAATTCATAGAAGAGAACGCCCTGGCCGTTTCTAACCTGGATGTGTAAAGGGAGAACCTGATTATGGAAGAGCAACAAGGAAAAGTAATACCGATAGCTATAGAGGATGAAGTAAAAACCGCCTATCTCAATTATGCCATGTCGGTAATTGTAAGCCGGGCCCTTCCCGATGTACGGGATGGACTTAAACCGGTGCATCGCCGACTATTGTACGCCATGGATGAACTGGGGCTCCATCCAAACAGTCCCACAAAAAAAAGTGCCCGTATTACGGGAGATGCCATGGGGAAATACCATCCCCATGGAGATGCGTCCCTCTATGATGCACTGGTGCGGATGGCCCAGGATTTTTCGCTTCGCTATCCCCTGGTACAGGGACAGGGGAACTTTGGTTCCATTGATGGGGATCCCCCGGCGGCTTCCCGGTATACGGAGGCAAAGCTTTCTCGCATTGGCGACGAGATGCTGGCGGATCTTAAAAAAGACACCGTCGATTTTGTCCCTAATTACGATGAATCGCTCAAGGAACCCAGTGTTCTTCCATCGGCTATTCCTAACCTCCTTATAAATGGCTCGAGCGGGATCGCCGTAGGGATGGCCACTAATATGCCACCCCATAATCTTAATGAGGTGGTGGATGCCATTTGTGCATATATTGACAATCCAGAGATAAGTCTTGATGGTCTCATGCACTACATAAAGGGTCCCGATTTCCCCACCGGCGGTATTGTTTTCGGAAAACGGGGGATTAAGGAAGCTTATGCCACAGGTCGGGGCCGGATTGTTGTTCGGGGTAAGTTTACTATCGAAGTGGCAAAAAATGGAAAGGAAAGCATAATCTTTACGGAAATCCCTTATGGTGTAAATAAGGCGAGTCTGTTGGTAAAAATAGCCGAATTAGTGCGAGATAAGGTTATCGATGGAATTGCGGAGATTCGAGACGAATCAGACCGGGAAGGTCTACGGATCGTTATTGAGCTAAAAAAGGGGACCATAGCAAAAGTTGTATTAAATCAGCTTTTTTCTCATACCGCATTGCAATCGACTTTTGGGGTTATCAATCTTGCCCTTGTGGGGCTTCGGCCTAAATGCTTGTCCCTTAAAGAATTAATAGCGTATTACGTAGAGCATCGTGTGGATGTCGTTACTCGCCGCACGAAGTACGATTTACAAAAAGCGGAAGAGCGGGCCCACATTCTGGAAGGGCTCATGATAGCCTTAGCCAATATCGATGAGGTGGTGGCCATTATTAAGGCCTCTCGAGATGTGGAGCTTGCAAAAACAAATTTAATACAGCGCTTTGTTCTGACTGAAATTCAGGCGCAGGCCATTGTGGATATGCGTCTTGGGCGCCTTACCAGCCTTGAAGTAGAGAAACTACAAAAAGAGCTGGAAGAGCTTCGTACCCTCATTAGCTATCTTAAGAGCCTTTTGGAAGATAAAGCTAAATTGATGGGGGTTATCAAAGACGAACTAAGAAGCGTCGCAGAAAAATATGGAGATCCCCGTCGGACCGAGATAGTGGCCGATGAAATAGAAAGCATAAATATTGAAGATCTTATTCAGAAAGAAGAGATGGTTATTCTGATTTCTAATCTTGGGTATATCAAGCGGGTTCCGGTTTCGTCGTATAAGAGTCAAGGGCGGGGTGGTAAAGGGATGGCCAGCGCTAAGCTAGCAGAGGAAGATTTTATTGAGCAGTTGTTCGTGGCCACTACCCATGACCATCTTATGTTTATAACCAGCAAGGGACGGGCCTATTGGCTTAAAGTCCATGAGATACCTGAAGGCTCGAGAACCTCTAAGGGAGTGCACATTAAGTCTCTCTTAATGGTTTCTCCCAATGAGGAAATAACGACGGTAGTAGATATTCGGGAATTCAGGGATGATACCTATCTCCTTTTAGCAACCACCAGGGGGATTGTGAAAAAAGTTCAAACTAGTGAATTTTCCAATGCTAAAACAAGGGGAATAATAGCCATTTCTTTGGATGAGGGTGATACCCTGGTGAGTGCTCTTTTGACCGGTGGTTCCGATGAAATTATGATGATTTCCCGTAAAGGGCAGGCCCTTCGTACCCATGAAGAACAAATTCGTCCCATGGGTCGTTCTTCTCGAGGTGTTACCGGTATGAAGCTGGATGTGGATGATGAACTTGCTGGTCTTTTACGGGTAAACGATGAAGAAAAGATGCTAATCGTTACCGAGTATGGTTATGGTAAACGGGTGGAATACGCTGAGTTTTCTGCCCATAATCGGGCTACCGGCGGTCAGCGGGTGTATACCATTACTGAAAAAACCGGTGAAATTGTGAGTTGTGTGAGCGTAAAAGAGGATGATGATATCATGTGTATTACGAGCCAGGGAAAGTCTATAAAACTGGCGGCGAAAGAAATTTCTGTCATGGGCCGTTCTGCCCAGGGCGTCCGCTTGCTTCAGATAGAGCGGCCCGATTTTGTGATAGGGGTGGATAGAATCGCCAACGAAGAAGAATAAAGTGTTTGGTGGCAGGAATCTCTTGGGGTGGCGACCAGGTGATGGGCGCCACCTTAGTAAAAAGTGATGGTATTGAGCCTGGAATAAGGTAATCGTTTTGGTAAGGGCAGGGGTAATCTGCGGAGCTGGTCCCACATAATAAGCGGCGGTTTATTCAAAAAGTATGAATCCTGGGGACCTCTCTATTGTTTCACGTGAAACAAAAAACATCGATGATTAGGGAATGGAATAAAAACCCTAGCCCTATCCCTTTTTAGGGAATTATTGAATATCTGTTTTTTTATTGTCATATATGATGTTTCACGTGAAACACGCATAAGGGCGGCCCACGTTAAAGGTATACCGACTCTTTAAAAAGCAACCGTAAAGTATGTAGATATGTTCCGCCTGGATAAAAACAGCCATTTCTCTATTCTTATGCTGAAGAAAAGAATGGTCGTCCTTCTAGAAGGTTGATTTTTTAGAGATCCGGGAGAATAATAATTGTATGGAAGTATTCTTTAACATTGCGGTGATTGCTTTTTTGTTGCTCATAGCAATAGAGCTTCTTTTAATCTATAAAGAATTACTTCATCGTTCTATACGGGGTTCTTCGGAAGAGGATAAAGAAGTAAAAAGCGCCTCTGGACAAACCATCAATGTGAATTTGGCGAATCCTTCTGGTATTAATCCTGCGGGGGTTGGGATGCCGGTCATATTGCCCGTGGGAACGGTGCAGATGGAATCTACTGTGACTCCAAAAACGGCCATACAAAAAGAAGAAAGGGAGGAAAAAGAAAAAACTGCCACTGTCCAGGAAAGGGAAGCCCCTTCTGTCTATGGGCAACGTTCGTTGCGTCCCCCGCCTTCGGGTAATCCTTTTGCGAAGGTATGTCCCTCCTGTGGGGTGGAGAATTCTACCTACCGTACGGAATGTTTTAACTGCGGTAAGCCCTTATAAGGTTAGAGAAATATGGGACCCAGTCTCTTTTGGGCGGTTTCGATATCAAGGCCCTTTCGTTGTGCCCAATCGGCCAGTTGATCTTCTCCGATTCGTCCTACGCCGAAGTAGTAACTGGCAGGATGAGAAAAATACATCCCACATACCGATGCGGAAGGAACCATCATCGCTGATTCGGTAAGATGGATGCCGCAGTGTTTTTCTGCGTCGAGAAGACTAAAGACCAGCTGTTTATCAAAATGGTCGGGACAGGCCGGATACCCAAAGGCCGGTCGAATCCCTTGATAGTTTCCTTTAATACATTCTTCGGGGGTCAAGTTTTCCTCAGGACTGTATGCCCACAGGTACTTTCGTACCCGTTGATGGAGGGCTTCCGCGAAAGCCTCTGCAAGACGGTCCGCAAGGGATTGGGCAAGAAGGGCCCGGTATTCATCCTGTTGCGCTTTATAGTGGGCCTGTAATTCCTCTAAACCAAAACCAGTGCTAAGTACAAAAAGACCTATCCAATCCGTAAGGCCCGTCTCTGCCGGAGCGATGAAATCGGCAAGGCAAAGATTTGGACGGCCAAGACCTTTTTTTTCTTGATTTCTTAAAAATGAAAAACGACCTATTTCCTTTCCTGCATTATTGAAGATAAGGATATCATCTTCCTGGGATGCGGCGGGAAAAAGGCCAATCACTGCTCGGGCCTGTAAGAGCGTTTGTTCTACAATAAGGGCAAGCATGTTTTGAGCTTCTTCATAAAGACGTCGAGCCGTTTCTCCCTTTTCGGGGTCTGACAGAACCGATTCAAACCCATGGCCCATATCCCAGGAGTAAAAGAAATAAGACCAGTCAATATAAGGAATTATTTCTTTTATGGGGTATTCTTGAAACACATGAATCCCCGGGTTGCGGGGTTTATGAATACTAAAGGAAGACCAGTTTGTGGCGAGTTTATTGTAACGCGCCTCCTGGAGAGAGATGAGAGGAGTTTTCTTTTGTAGCTGCTCATGGCGGAGACGTGCTTCTTGATAGGCACTGTCAAGTTTTTCCAGAAAACGGGGCCGTTCCTGGTCAGAAAGCAGCGAACGGACCACCCCTGCGGCCCGGCTCGCATCTTTTACATACACCACAGGCCCGGAATATTCGGGGGCAATGCGGAGTGCCGTATGGGCTTCACTGGTGGTGGCTCCGCCAATTAAGAGGGGGATAGTAAAACCCTGTCGTTCCATTTCTCGGGCGGTGCGGACCATTTCTTCCAGGGAAGGCGTAATAAGCCCTGAAAGTCCAATAGCTGCGGCCGTTTCTTTCCGGGCTCGTTCGAGAATTGTTTCGGTAGGAACCATTACCCCCAAATCGATGATTTCATAGCCATTGCAGCCCAACACTACCCCTACAATGTTTTTCCCTATATCATGCACGTCCCCTTTTACGGTGGCCAGCACAATCTTTTTTTGTTCTTTTTGATTTTTCCCATTGGCATCGAGAAGTTTTTCTTCTTGAATAAAGGGCTCTAAAACGGCTACCGCTTTTTTCATAACCCGGGCACTCCGGATGACCTGGGGGAGGAACATACGACCTGAGCCAAAACGATCGCCAACCTCATTCATGCCTTTCATGAGGGGACCTTCGATAATTTCCAGGGAGCGTCGATAGTGTTTTCTCAGTTCTAAGACATCCTCTTCTATGTATTCATCTATACCCTTTACAAGGGCATACACAACCCGTTCTTCCAGGGGAAGTTCTCGCCAATTCGAAACGGAAGAACTATCAGATGATCCCCTGGACCCGGACGGAATGTTGCCTCCGTCTTTGCCGGAAGTAGCATCTCTCATTTTTTCTGCAAGTTTTAACAGCTTTTCTGTGGCCTCGACCTGGCGCAGGAAAAGCACGTCTTCTGCGGCTTCCCGCAACTCTGGGTCAAGCTCCTCGTAGGGCCGCAAGGTTGCCGGATTGACGATTCCCATGGAAAGGCCTGCTTCTATGGCGTATTTCAGGAAAACCGCGTGGAGCGCCTCCCGCACAGTGTCGTTTCCCCGAAAACTGAAAGAAAGATTGCTGATCCCCCCTGAGATCTGACAGCGAGGGAACCGTTGCGAGATCCATCCACAGGCCCGAATAAAGTCCAGACCGTAACGATCATGTTCTGGTATGCCCGTAGCAATTGAAAGCACGTTGGGATCAAAAATAATGTCCTCGGGAGGAATGCCGGCCTTTACTAAAAGATGGTAACTTCGATCAGCCACTGCGATTTTTCGCTCATAGGTGTCGGCCTGGCCGATTTCATCAAAGAGCATCACGACGATGGCTGCCCCATACCGATGTACCTTTTGGGCCCGCTCAAGGAAAACGGTTTCTCCCTCCTTGAGGCTCAGGGAATTCACGATGCCCTTCCCTTGAAGACACTTAAGTCCCCGTTCCAGGACATCCCAGCGGGAACTATCAAGCATGATGGGGACCCGGGCTATGGCTGGATCCGAAAGGGCATCCCGTAAAAAGAGTTCCATTTCGTAAGCGGCATCCAACAGGGCATCATCCATACAGACGTCGATGATGGCCGCCCCGGACTCTACCATTTCGCGGGCAATCTGAAGGGCCTGTTCATATTTTTTTTCTTTTATGAGGCGAAGGAATTTACGACTCCCTGCCACGTTGGTCCGTTCTCCCACATCGATAAAGCCATTTTTTCTATCAACACAGAGGGGTTCCAGACCGGAAAGCCAGGTTCGTCGATCGGTCTCTTTCCGCTTGCGGGGAGCGTATTGCGAAGCAATTCGGGCTATTTCTGCAATATGGGCGGGAGTGGAACCACAGCAACCTCCTACGATATTCACTAAAGAGTTCTGCAGGAAAGCGTCGATATGGGAGGCCATTGTGGTGGGTGTTTCATCGTACTGTCCAAATTGATTGGGAAGTCCCGCGTTCGGATGGGCGCTTACCCAACAATCGGCAACGTCAGCAAGGGCTGCCACATGGGGGTAGAGTTTATCTGCCCCGAGGGAACAGTTAAGTCCAAAAGACCAGGGTTTGGCATGTTTCAGAGAAATATACAGGGCTTCTACGGTTTGACCTGAAAGGTTGCGTCCCGAAGCATCCACAATGGTTCCTGAAATCATGATGGGAATATCTGATTCCAATCCTTGGGCTGCCCGTTCCTCAGTGAGACGAAGAATTGCGGCAACCGCTGCCTTGGCATTCAGGGTATCAAAAATGGTTTCCACCATGAGAAGCTGGGCGCCCCCATCAACGAGACCCCGGGCACTTTCATAATACGCGGTTTCTAGATCATCCCAGGTAACGTCCCGCAGGGCAGGATCATTCACATCGGGAGAGATGCTGGCGGTTTTGCTTGTCGGTCCAAGGATCCCCGCTACAAAACGGGGTTTTTCAGGGGTACTGTAACGTTCTGCCGCTTCCCGGGCGATACGAGCGGCGGCCACATTAATTTCATAGGCCAATTCTGAAAGATGATAATCCGCCAGGGAAAGACGGTTAGCATTAAAAGAACAGGTCTCAATAATGTCTGCCCCGGCTCGAAGATATGCCTGGTGAATAGAACTTACGATTTCTGGTTTGGTAAGGCAGAGAATATCATTACATCCCATTAAAGGCGATGGATGATCTTTAAAACGGTCCCCTCTAAAATCCTTCTCTTCCAGGCCAAAACTTTGAATCATGGTCCCCATGGCCCCATCCAGGATGAGGATCCGTTCTTCCGCTAACCTGTCCAATTGTTCCCGTATCTTCATGGTTGTATTGTACATGATGGGACTTCTTCGAATAAAGGGGATACCCGTATTGACCTTTATGGGACCTTTTGTCACCATGGGTTCCCATGGAAGCCACATATTCAGAAAAATTTACCGTATGTACCTGGGATGTGGATTATAAAAATCGTCTTACCATGGCGGCGGTTTTTAATTATTTTCAAGAAGTAGCGGGGGAGCATGCTACCCGTTTGGGGGTAGGCAAGGATCTGTTACAGCAGAAAAATCTTGCCTGGGTGCTTTCCCGGATGTCGGTGATTCTGTTTCGTCGCCCCTCCTGGCGGGAAAAAATTATAGTAGAAACCTGGCCGCGGGGAACGAATAAGCTTTTTGCGGTCCGGGATTATGCCATTACCGATGAAATGGGTGCTCCCGTTGCCCAGGCCCGCAGCGGGTGGCTTTTGATCGATGTGGAAAAGATGCGGCCCCTGCGGCCGCAGGTAGTCACGGAAGGGCTTCCGACAAACCAGGAAAAACCTGCCTTGGAAGACGGCCTTCCCACCTTAGGCGATGGGAAAGCGCTAGAGTTAGTGGAAACACGACGGGCCCTGTATTCGGACATCGATTATAATGGCCACGTGAATAATGCCCGCTATATTCAATGGATCCAGGATATTTTTTCCCTTGATCGCTGGCAGGATGTGGAACGGCTTCGGTTTGATATCAATTATATTTCTGAGGTAAAGCCGGGAGAGCGTATTGCCCTCTATCGAAAGGATACTCAAGAAAATGGTAACGAAGAGGTCCCCGCTTCTACAAGGGATATCTCCTGCCCCTGGCCGGTAGGGAGAATCACCTTTATAGAAGGACGGCATGAGGATACGCAGCAACCTGCTTTTCGGGCGGAGCTTCGTTTTGGATTATAGATTGAAAAACCATAACACGGCTGGTACGGCGATACCGCACATGCTCAGACAAAAAAAGAAAGAAGGAAGGTGAAAACGAGGTATGCGAATTTCCCTCGAAATAGTTCCCCGAAATGAAGACGAGCTTGTTAGAGAAGCCAAACTTTGTGAAAAATGGAAAAGCATAACCCATATCAATATTCCTGATCTGCTGCGTTTTCCCCTCCGTTCCTGGGAAGGGGCCGCTCTTTTACATCAAGAGAACGTACCTTTGCCGGTGATTCCTCATATACGGGCCATAGATTTTGATATGCGACGGGATTTTCCGCTCAAAGAGTTTTTCATGCAGCATGACATCCAAACCGTTTTGGTTATTGCGGGGGATCCTCCTCAGGATATGGGTCGTCGGGTTTATCCGACGAAAACCACCGAATTGATTAGAAAACTGAAAAACGAATTGCCTTCTTTAACGGTGTATGCGGCCTTTGACCCCTATCGGGCCAACATCCGCTATGAGCTCGATTATCTTCTTGCAAAGGAAGATGCGGGGGCCGATGGATTTATGAGTCAGCCCTTTTTTGATGAGCGATTGCTGGAAATATACGCGGAATACCTGGAAAACAAACGGGTTTTCTGGGGTATTTCGCCGGTTCTTTCAGAACGAAGTAAAACCTACTGGGAAATACGAAATCGGGCCATTTTCCCTAAAAATTTCGAGCCTACCCTCGAGTGGAATGTACGATTTGGCAAAAAGGTGATTGCTTTCTGTAAAACCCATGGCTTTGATTTGTACGTGATGCCCATTAAAGTGGACCTTACCTCTTATTTAGAGGCTTTGTTGGGGTGAACAAACCTCATCGGCGATACAAAGAAGAGCGCTTTTCCTGAGAAGAGTATTTTTTAAAGGGGTTCAGCCGCTTCACCTATGGTAAAAAGGTATTGATTATACGGCATCACTGAGAAAGATATTCTTCCAGGGCTTCCCGAAGGGACCTGCGTTCGATACCCCAGTTTCGGCCAAACCGGGAAAGCAAATAGTCAGAAAGTTCAAGAAAAGGCCAGAAGGGCGGCTCTTTTTCAGGAAAGAGTCGTGGAAGAAGATCTTCAAAATGTCCCCGGTTAACGATAAGTTCCCAGAAACGGGCCATGTTTTTTATGCGGTCCAGGCTGGGTTTACTCATCGTTCGGGTTTCCAGCACTTCGTAGGGTGGATTGGACTCGTATACCATGCCCCATTCGGTGTCATGTCGTGCAATAGGGGTCCCCGGGAGCTTTTTTAAAATCCCCAGTTGAATTTCCGTGGGGCCACAGGTCCACAGCTGATTAAAGGAATCTGCAAAGGACTCAAGGGTTTCTCCGGGGAGCCCCGCAATAAGGTCGGCGTGAACGATGGCCTTTGTATGGTCCCGTAAAAAACTGAGGGTTTCCATTTCTTTGTGAGGATTGCTGGGACGGCCAATCCGGCGAGCTACGTGGTCCGTGAAGGTTTGAATACCTACCTCGATGCGGAGGCTTCCCGAAGGGAAGCGCCGTAGGGTTTCCTGTAATTGGGGAGAAAAAATTGAGGGGACCATTTCAAAGTGAACATTCATGCCGGGTTGCAAACGTTCGAGAAAAAACTCCATGATGCGTCGCGCCCGGTCGATATCCAGGTTAAAGGTTCTATCCAGAAATTTAAAAGTTTTTGCGCCCCGCTGGATAAGATGCTCCATCCACGAAAGAAAAGGTTCCAGCGGAAATTCCCGAACGGTTCTATCGAGAGAGCTGAGACAAAACTCACACCCAAAGGGACAACCGCGGCTTGCTTCCACATAGGTGATTTTTTGGGAGAGATCCTCTTCTGTATACAGGCGATAGCCCGGGTCTATGGTATCAAGAGGTGTGGGATGGGTATATATACATTTTCCCGCTACATGACGAATGGAGGGACTTTGTTCCCAGGAACTATCAGTAAGGAGTCCCTCGCAGAGCTCCCGAAAAGCCAGTTCCCCTTCCCCCCGGATAACGAGATCGGCCTTTTGTATGATGGGGCTCCTATCGTCACAGAAAGAGACTTCCGGTCCCCCAAGGATGATGATGGGCCGGGGGGCTATGCCCTGTGCCCAGGCTTCTTCAAGGGCTTCGATAAGACGCAACGTTGCCAGGTGGTTCCAGATATACACGGACAAACCAAGAATACGAGGGCGCTCTTGTAAAATGGCCCGTACTTTATCTTCGAGGGGTTGACGAAGGGCAAATTCCAGGATTTTTGTTTTTTCTTCGAGGGTCCCGAGATTGGCTTTTAAAAGACGAAGGGCCAGGCTTGGATGGATCCACTTGGCGTTAATGGTGGTTAGGAGAATCGTGGTCATGGCGCTGTTCGCTTATGGTTTTACTTTCCCGATGAAGAGGGGGAAAAGGGGAATTCTTCTGCCCCAAAGAGGTTCAGGGTTCCGGTTTTCCATTCTTCATAGGCTTCCAGTACCAGCTGTTCTACCTCTTGCCAATTGTTGGCCCGGGGGGGCGGAAGGCTTCGATTGGTTGAATTGGTAAAAACGATGGTACGACAGCCCTGCTGACGGAGTTTTTTGATGTTTTCCGGGGAATCATCCACATAGACATGGGCACCGACGGCGCCCTTGTCTTTCATGAAACAGAGATCCCAGTAGGGAATATCATGGTAATCGAGCCAATCTACCGTTTGTTGAATGGTTGTCTTATGAGAGTATTTTAAAAACAGACGATGGGTGATGATCCGGATCCGAATTCCCTTTAAAGAGAGTTTTCGTAAAGTCGCTGGGGCATCGGTGATGGGCTCCATGATGCGAAAAAGGTCTCGCTGGGTTACCGCAAAACGGTGCAGTCGATCATAACCGCCATATTCTTCTATACCCCATTCTCGTAGACCAAAGGAAACTTCGGGGGTAAGGTATTCAAGGGGCTTATGGAGCCATTCGGCCGCAATTTTTCGAATGGCCCCATAAAAATCTCCTACCACGCCATCAAGATCTACCCCTAAAATAAAACTACTCTCATCCATGGTGGTTTTTCCTTTTCATCCTGTTTGACTTGCTGGGGGCCCGAAAGGGGCCACCCTTTGTCTGCTCCTACCTTTTTAAGGGGAAGATTTTTACCTTTTGCTTGATTGCTCTGGTCTTTCCCCTGTTTAGCCCGCTACCCCTTGTGTTCTCCCCAAAGTTCCGCTTCTTCTTTAAGCTTGGTTCGATCAAGGTATTCTTTCTGCTTGAGCATCGCTGCGGGAACTCCGTAGGCTTCTTCCAGGTTCTGGGGAGTAAGAATTTCTAAGGGGCGTCCGATCTCGATGGTCTGGTTCTTTTTGAACAACAGCACGGTTTTGGCATATTTTTTGGTGAGATCCAGTTCATGCAAGGATAGATAGATTGTTATTCCCGTTCGCTCATGGTAGGAACGGAAAAATTCTAGGGCCTTTTCTTTTTGGCGGTCCTCCATGGCAAAAACCGGTTCATCCATAAAGATGGAACGGGATCCATACAGGGCTGCAAAGGCTAAAAGGGCCCGCTGCATCTCCCCTTTAGAAAGCCGTGCCAGAGGCCGCTCTCGGAGATGGGTCAATTCAAAAACGGATAAAACTTCTTGGTAAAAGTCTTCTCCTTTGAGGGGATGGAATCCACCGGCATACACGGTTTCAAGAAGCGACTCCAGAGGTTCTTCAGTTTCGAATTCCATATTCTGGTAGATAAAAGATGCATAGCGGTTTCGTTCTTCCTCGTCCTGAAAGGTGCGCGTGTCTCGGCCGAGCAGAAAAATGTGTCCTTTCTGAGGAAACAAACGCCCCGCTGCCAGGAGCATGAGGGTTGATTTCCCAATACCGTTAGGCCCCACAAGGCTCACAAAGCCACCGGGCAAGTCCGCCGTAAAATCAGAGAATATGGGGTGTTCCCCTTCTGGATAGGTAAAAGATATGGAATCGCAATGAACAAAAGAATTTACCTCTTTCATACCCTTTATTCTAGCATGAACAGCCTTTCTCTCCTATACTTAAAATAGCAATGGTTGGTCGGGAAAATACATAAAAAGTAAAAGGGGTACTGTATCCCGGGAGACCTGGTATGAAAAGCGGTAACAAGTGGTATGGTCCGTTCCTTTCTTTGTTTGTTCTCAAGATACTTTTAGGAAGTGTTTTGATAGTCTCTGCGTGCTCGGCCCCAAAGGTTTCTGTAGCTTTGATGACAAAGTTAGAAGCGGGCTCCATTATCGGGATCAGCGAAATTGGGGCTGTTCGATTGTATGAGAAGCACCACCCCAAGAGTCGTTTAGTGGTGTATCCCTTTGATGATGGCTGGGATCCTGAACGAACCATCACGGCGTATAAACATATCCGAGAGCAGAAGATTTCGTTTTTAATTACCAGTCATACTTCAACCTGTGCTCTTGCAATAGCGCCGTCTATTAACCAGGAAAAGGTGCTTGCTATTATAACAGGCGCTACTACGAATGAACTTTCTTCCAAAGATGATAACATCTTTCGGGTAGTACCCGATGTGAATCAGGAACAGCTGTCTCTTGTGCGTATAGCCCTCGAAAACAATCCAAAGAAGATGCTTATTATCCGGGATATGGCGAATCCTGCCTATGTAGTGCCGGCCCTGGATATTTTTAGCAAGGCCCTTCATGCGGCAGATCCTGCAATTTCCCTCCTGGTCCATGATATTGATACCCGAAAGTTTTCTATTGATTCGCTTGAACCTCTTTTTAAGGGAACTTCGTATGATTTCCTGTATCTGCTTATCGGCGGATATAAGAATATAGCGGGCAACATTGCCCAGTTAAGTTATCAGTTTCATCCCGAGACACCGATTTTGTTTACTCCCTGGATGAATAATGTGGACCTTATCATGGGAGCAGGCCCTGCTATTCAGCGTTTTATTATTCCCTCTCTGTACCCCTCTCGCACAGAAAATGTTGTAGTAGAAACCTATATGCGCACCATAGAAGAGAATTACGGTGTAAGTCCTACTATTCTGAGTTTTAATGTGTATGTGGCCCTTGAACTCCTTGAACAGGCGGTTGAGTCGGGAGCCACTACGCCGGAAGCGGTAAAAAAGTGGCTTCTTATCCAGGGACCCCACAAAACGATGTTTGGTTCAATAACCTTTGATAGGTACGGTGAAGTTATAGACCGTCCCTACTATGTGATTAAGGATATCCGTCGGGAATTCAAATGAAAGAAAGTAGAAAGAAAAATCCTTATAAATTGCGGCAAATATTTGTCATTTTAGATAGTATTACGCTGGGCGTAAGTATTCTTTTCCTTGTGGCTATCTCTGTAACGGTGGTTCGTGTAGCCTATCGAGATTTTTCTCATCGCCGAAGACAGGAGTTGATCTCTCTTGATTCTATACTGAATGAAAGACTGACTACTGCGGCGCTTCAACTTGAAGAACTGGGTGATAACTATTTCGCTGGAACTTTACGGCATCTTTCTCTTTTTTCTGATGTATATGTTCTTTCTAACCTGAGAGTGGAGGGGATCATAAAAAAATCCCCTTCTTCAGCGGTTTTTGTAGGATTCACCTTTTCTCAGCCGCCCCTTTCCTCTTTTTTGAGGAACCACTATTTTTCGACGGTCCGGCGATCTTCCGTTATAAGGGCTCCGGAAAATGAAAAACCCAGTGTTTATTATACCTATCCTGTTAAAGAAAAATTACTGGTAGGTCGTTTAGAGCTTCAAACCCTTGGGAATGAAATACTGCGGTTAGTTCGATACGATGGAAGTATTGTGGTTTTTACCTCTTCAGAGGGAATCCCCTTTACCAGTATGGGGGGAAACATTTCTAACATCGTCTTTTCTTTTTCCTTGCAGAACCTCACTCTTCAGGGGAAAAAATTTGTGGTAACCCCTACGAAAAACATCTGGTTAGGGATTCCTATTTTCTTGTTGACCCCTGTTGAAAACAGAGATGCGATTATCTCTCCCACCATTTTCTTAAGTCAATTGGCTATCCTTATCTTTGCGGGAATTCTGGCCATAAGATTTTTTCTGCTCCACACAATGCTTCTATCTCCCTTAAGTGCTTTTATCGATTCTATCGCTGCTTGGGATACTACAAAACCGCTCCCACCGCTTTCGAAAAAGATAGAAAATATCAAAGAAATACGGGAGATGGCAGAAACCTTTTATGCGAAGGCCTACCAAATTCAGCAATTTAATGAAAATCTGGAAAATCAACTGCAGGAAAAAAATTCAATTCTCCGTCAGACAGTAGATAAGTTGATTGTTTCTGAAAAAATGGCTGTGCTAGGATCTATGTCGGCAAACATCGCCCATGCTATAAATACACCCCTGGCAGCTATAAAATCTACCGCCGAATCTTCAGCCGTATCTTTAGACTATCTTCGAAGCGTATTTCGCTCTATGTTAGAAAATAACTACCCCGAACAAAAACTCTGTATCGAATACTTAGTCAATAATTTGCATACTTATTCCTATACGCGGAAAGAAAAAAAAGAATTGTATGAAAGATTGAAAACACCAGATGGAGCTTTGCCATTTTCCCAGGAAATCCTTGATGATCTTATCGATTTAGGCATTAATGTGTTAGATGAAAAAATTATTGAGTATGGGCAAAACTTCTCTCATTTTGGAGAAATAGTTCATATTCTATACCATTATGAGATACTGTTTCATAATCTTTCCTTGATTCCTGAAATGATTGATCGAGCTGCTATGACTATCCAGTCATTGTATCTCTGGACTGCCTCTCATGAATCAGGTGTTCAGCTTATTTCAATTCAGAAGGAAATAGAATTACTATTCTCAATTTATACACACCAGATTAAAAACCGTATTCGTCTGGTTACTTCTTTTAAAGAACCAGGAATAGTAAAGGCCCAGCCGGATCGACTCAGGGCGGTGTGGATAAATCTTATTTCCAATGCCATTCAGGCTATTGAAAAGAAAGGGACTATTTCTGTTTCTATAGAACCTGCCCCGGTATCAGGGTATATCCTTGTTCGGATAGAAGACTCGGGGAGGGGTATCCCCGAAAAAGATAAAGCCCTTGTTTTTACTCCCTTTTTCACGCTGTATAAAGAGAATGAAGGGCCGGGGCTTGGCCTGGATCTCTGTAAACGTATTGTGGAAGAACATGGGGGTACCCTTACGTTTGAAAGCAAAGAGGGCCGTACGGTGTTTACCGTAACATTACCCCGCGCCAAAGAATAAAACCTAAAGTAAGCTATAACAAAAGGGGTATTTTATACAGGCCGGGCAACCAACACAACAATACTCCGATCCCCTACGGGATATTCTCTTTGGTTTTCCAGTAATTGCTCGTAACCGGGATTTTCGATGTCGTGGGGCGAATCAAGGAAGGTGTCGATGGCTCGAAACCATAGTTTTCCTGGCGATGGACTGGCAATCTTAAAAGTGACCGTTTCCACCGACGCATTTACCATGATATAGAAATCATTATCGTCCCGATCGGAGAATATATCGGCCCTGCTGCCGTCGAGCATGTAGGCTATTTTTTTATCAATGGTGGACCAATCAGGGCTATTACCAAATTCGTCGAACCATGAAATATCAGGGATAGCGTTATAGTTGCCGTCTTTCCCTGTGAAGAACTCTGGTCGCATAAAAGCAGGGTGCCGCTTTCGGAAGGCAATCATTTCCCGAACAAAGCGGAAAAAATCCCTGTTCCGTTCTAGTAAGGTCCAGTCATACCAGGAAATTTCGTTATCCTGGCAGTAGGCGTTATTGTTTCCCTGCTGGGTTCTTCCGAACTCGTCTCCCCCTAAAATCATGGGGGTCCCCAGGGAAAGCATAAGGGTGGCCATGAAATTTTTCATCTGCCGGAGCCGGATCCGTTCTATGCGGGGGTTTTGTGTGGGGCCCTCAAAGCCATAATTGCAGCTAAAATTGGCGTTATGCCCATCCCGATTATCTTCGCCATTTTCTTCATTGTGTTTTTCTGCGTAGGTAACCAGGTCTTTTAACGTGAATCCATCATGGCTGGTAATAAAATTGATAGAGTGAAAGGGTTTTCGCCCGTCCCGAAGGTAAAGATCGGAGCTCCCGGAAAGACGGGTTGCAAAATGACGAACCTCGTGGGGATCGCCTCTCCAGAATTTGCGGACATCGTCCCGGAACCGGTCGTTCCACTCGGCCCACCGACCGCCGGGAAACCATCCTACCTGGTAGGCACCTCCTGCATCCCAGGCTTCGGCAATGATCTTCGTGTTTCGCAGGACCGGGTCTTCTGCAATCCGTTCGAGCATGGGTGGGTTTTCCATGAGTCGCCCTTGTTGGTCCCGTCCGAGGATGGAGCCCAGATCAAAGCGGAAGCCATCCACATGCATTTCTACCACCCAGTACCGAAGACAGTCGATAATAAAGGTTCGTACTACCGGATGGTTACAGTTCAGGGTGTTGCCGCAGCCAGAGTAGTTTTTGTAGTACCGTTTGTTTTCATCGAGCATGTAGTAAATAGTGTTATCGATTCCCCGGAAAGAAAAGGTGGGGCCTAACTCGTTCCCTTCGGCGGTATGGTTAAATACGATATCTAGTATAACTTCGATTCCCGCCCGATGAAGGGCCCGCACCATCTCTTTAAATTCCCGTACCTGTGCTCCCGGTGTTTTGTCTGACGAGTATGAACCCTTAGGTGCAAAAAAAGCGACGGTAGAATACCCCCAATAGTTTTTTAGCCGTTCCCCCGTACGGGGATTTATGCGGGGGATTTCCTGTTCGTTAAATTCCTGGATAGGCATTAATTCCAGAGCGGTGATGCCGAGTTCCTTAAAATAGGGGATTTTTTCGATTACTCCCCGGTATGTACCAGGATGTTCTACTCCTGAACTTGGATGAATCGTAAGACCCCGGACGTGGGTCTCATAAAGGACGCTAAAGCGAAGGGGATAATTGAGAGGTTTGTCCCCTTGCCAATCGAAGGTATCATCAATCACGATGCAGCGAGGTTGATAGGCCCTATCATCCAGATAGGAAAATGAAAGGTCCTGATCCGGCATGTTGGGGTTGTAGGCCACCGCGGTACTGAGATCCCATTTAGAAAGGTCCGTAAGGGCCTTTGCGTAGGGGTCTAAGAGCAGCTTGTTTGGATTAAAACGATACCCTTTTTCGGGGATGTACGGCCCATCGACTCGATATAGGTAGTAAGCGCCGGCAGAAAGTCCCCGTAAATGGCAATGCCAGATGTCTCCTGTTTTGTGTTTATGGGGATCAAGGATATATTCCTCGTAGGGACTGTCGGGCTGTTCATTTTCGAAAATAACCAGGGTTACCCCTGTGGCATGGCGGGAAAAAAGGGCAAAATTTACCCCTGTTTCGGTAAGTTCTGCGCCGAGGGGCAGAGGTTTCCCGATTTCCATGCTATAATTATTCATGTTCATGCTGTTATTCTAGCACAGGAAGGAGTTTTTCGCATATAATATGCGTGGCGTTGTCGAAAAAGAAAAGTTAGGAGCTGATAATGTTGCGAATCCCTGTAGTTACTAAGGATAGTCAGTTAACCAACCTTATCCAGACCACTATAAAAAATTCTAAGCTGCCCATAAAACCGATCTTTTTGAATAAAGTAGATAGGGTTATCGAGTACCTGAAATACGAATTACCAGAAATTAAGATCCTTGATACGTCCCTTGGAAGCGCCTTTGACCCCGATGCCCAGGCGATTCTTGCGGCTATTCGAGAAGATCCCTGGCTCCACTACGGTGGTATTATTGCGATTCACAAAAGTAATGATAAGGAACTACTGGAACAGCTGCGAGATTCCAATGTTATCGCCGTGATTAGCTATCAGGAATTTACGAATAACGTGGGGCGTCTTTTACGGATTCTTGCGCAAAACCGCCAGTTCTTTTTTCAGCGGGGTATCCAGCAACACCTGATGCGCACTATTTCGGGGACCTTCATTATTGATAATGATCCCCTCGATATTATCGTGTATACGAACCTTATTACCAACTATTTGTATAATGCTAACCTTATAAACCGGGACAATAAAGAGAAGCTCCATGTGGCTCTGCAGGAACTATTGGTGAATGCTATAGAACACGGTAACTGCAAAATTAGTTTTGAAGAAAAGACTGCCTGGCTTGAGTCAGGCAAAAATATGATGGAACTCATCCGGGAGAAAAATAAGGATCCGAGTATCGCGGCGAAAAAAGTGCGATTAAGTTATACCATTGGACCGGAGGGCTCCCGATTTACCATTACTGACGAAGGAGACGGTTTTGATTGGCGGGCCCGTCTTTCGAGCCAGCCAAGTATTGGGCTCCATGGGATGGGAATCCGCATGAGTCTTATTTATGTGGAAGATCTGCAATACAATGAAAAAGGGAATGAGGTATGCTTTCGGATTTCTCATCAAAAAGATGAAAGCAATGAGGTCCCCGGAATCTTTACAAACCAGGAAGAGGTTCATTTTAAACCCGGCGAGATCGTGATGCGAGAGGGGGACTCTTCGGATTACCTGTATTATATTGTTTCAGGAAGGTATCTTGTGTATTCCCAGAATCGCTGTGTTTCCTATCTTACGCCAGATGATATGTTCATAGGGGAAATGTCCTTTCTACTTTCAAACCAGCGGACCGCTACGGTGGTTGCAAAGGATGGGGGTACTTGTATCAAGGTTTCAAAAGAGGATTTTGTGGATCTTATTAAAAAGAATCCCCACTATGGTATCTTTTTAGCCCGTCTTCTTGCGCAACGGTTGAGTCGTCTTAATGCCAGAACATCCCGTCTGAATGCGGAGTATCTGAAGCTGAAAGAAAAGTACGAAAAAAAAACGAATTGAGATGGTCTTTTGAGGTTGTGCTGTCTAAGGCGACAAAACGGAGCGCGGCAGGACTGCAGAAGATTTTTGTGTTTATCTGTTGGGCTCAGAAGTCCTAAAAAAGGAACTGGGGCCCTTTGTTGAGTGAGTTTTAGGCATTTCGATAGCGACGAAAAAGTTCCACAAATTCATCTCGGGTAATATTTATGGCCCCCAGGCTATCCTTATACGGGAGGGGCATGCCGAGATCCCAAAAGGCGAATCCCTGGTCTTGCAAATACCGGGCGGTCAGAACCATCTGGACCGTACCCGCGGAGTTTTCCCGGTAAAAACCAGAATAACTGGTATATATCTTACCAACCCGGGACCCAAATTCTCCCGCCACCAGTTCATTGCCCCGATATAAACCAAAGGCCATCATAGAAAGCTGATGATGGTTTTTTTCGGCCCCCAAATTTTCTAACATATCGAGGAGTGGGGGGGTAAGCCAGTCAGATCCATGGGTTTCTACACAGAGGTCCATAATGGTGCGGAGCGGCACCTCGGTGGTTAACCTGTATTTTTTGAGGAGACGACGGGTCGTCCGGGTAATATGCAGGTTCTCCCAATGTAACACAGACCGGAGGTAATGGATCTTGGGAATAAAAAAGATGTGATCCTTATCTCCCTCGGGAGTTTGTATTTGTCCTTGCATGGACATGATAAGGAATCCGCTATAGATAAGTTTTTTTAGATACTCCGCATTTATGGTAGGACATATGCAGAATTCCTCCTCAGAAGAGGTGGCGATAAGGTAATCTATGACCCCATCGGGTTCATCTCGAGCATCGATAAGATAGGCGGGAATTTCTTCCAGGTAATACATCAATTACACCTTCATTTCTTGTTTCCAAAGAATTTTTTAAAGATGCGGCCCACTGAAGGGCGGACTTCTTTTTTCAGTACGCCGGTAAAAGATTCAATAGATTGGGGTGCCCCTACGACGAGAGCAATATCCCCCTTCTGAAAGCGATAATCAGGGTCGGTAAAGAAGCCAAATTGACCTTTTTCATTTTTAAGAGCAATAAGGTTCAAATTATATCTTTTCCTAAAATCTAGCTCTAAAACATTTTTCCCTGTAAAACTCTCAGGGATTTCTACTTCTGCAATAGCTAATTCATCGCTCACCGGTAAATAATTTAAAAGCGTATCTGAGATTATAAGAGGTGCTACCCGTTTAGCCGCTTCTTTATTCGGGAAAATGATACGGTGGGCTCCTACAATACTCAGGATTTCTCCATGGGCCTCTGTTTCTGCCCGGGCAACGATAAGGGGGATCCCCAATTTTTTACAGTAGCTGGTAGCTAAAATCGAAGCTTCCAGGCTATCTCCCATATCGATGACCACCGCATCAATTTTCTCTGGGAGGATTTTTTTTAGATTTTCTCCGTTTACGATATCCATAACAATCGCAGCAGAAACCATGTTGCTATATTCATCGATTAATTCGCGATTCCTATCAATGAGAATTATTTCTACCTCTAAATCTGCTATTTCTTCTAAAAGGGTTCTTCCAAAATAGTCTAGTCCCAAAATAGCTATTCGTTTCATTTTTTCCTCCCTATCCTAGTAATACCTGTCCAACGGGATAACTGATAGGATATTCCTTTTGTTTCCTTTTAGGAAAGGCCATGGCTACAAGGCCAAGACGACCAGCGAACATGGTACAGATAATTACCAGTTTTCCCATGTCGCTTAATTGACTTGTGATTCCCAGAGAAAGTCCTACGGTCCCAAAGGCTGAAACAACTTCGAACACAATGCCATCAAAATCAAGTCCTCGGGGCCCTTCGATGATACTCAATAGCAGGATGTTCGCCATCAGAAGCAAAAGGGCCTTTAAAAAATAGGTCATCGCATTGTGAAGGGTGTTTGCAGGAATTCGATGATGGCGGAATATGATGTCTCCCTGGGAATCGGGTTTGCGACCAATGAGGAGCGCTATTACGAATACCGTGGTAAGCTTAATACCGCCGGCGATAGAGCCGGGCCCTGCCCCAATAAACATATAAAAGATGGTGAGTATTTTTGAAGGGGTTGAGTACATCACCTGGGGTCTTGCATCAAAACCCGCCGTACGGGGGGTGATGGATTGAAAGAGTGCTTCTAACAAGGTTATGCCCCGGGGGTATTCTAAAAGGTAAAACAGACCCGTTCCCCCTGCTATGAAAAGAAGCGTCATGCCCAAGACAACCTTGCTGTGATAGCTAAGATAGCGCTTTTTACCTTTTAACCGTTGCATAATGTCCTGAAGAACGATAAAACCAAGGCCGCCGCTAATAATAAGAAACATAACAACCCCCAAAATGAAAGGGTTGTTTCGAAATCGGGTAAGGCTGTCGGGGAAGAGGCTAAATCCAGCGTTGCAAAAGGCGGAGATGGCGTGGAAAATCCCCGCATACATCCAGTTTTTTTCTCCGGCAGCGCGAAAAAGAAGGGCCAAAAAAAAGGCACCCCCGCTTTCGATGACCAGAGTATAGAGTAGAATCGTTTTTAGAATTCGTTCCGGCCGATATTCTACGCCTTCGATAAAGTAGCTTTTTACGGTGTTCAGTCGTCGTAAGGGTAACCGGGCTCCGGGGATAATCATCTGAATTGAGGTAAAGGTTATAATTCCGAGCCCACCCAGTTGAATAAAAAGAAGAATTACCAGTTGGCCGTACAAAGAGAACCGAGAAGTATCCACTGTAACGAGGCCGGTTACACACACCGCACTGGTAATCGTGAAAAGGGCGTCCACAAAAGAAAGGGTGCTTTTGTTCCGTAAGGCGAGGCCTGGTAAAAGAAGGAGAGCGGTTCCTATTCCGATGAGGAGCAGAAAAAAGAACACGAGATTCCAGGCATCAGAAGCGGTGTTTGATTTCATAGGTGTGGATCCCTAGTTTTTTCATTTTACTCTGGAGGGTGCTGGGTTTCAATCCGAGGATCTCCGCCGCGCCACCTCTGCCGTAAATTTTCCCGCCACTCGCTTTGAGGGCCTGGAGAATATGGGCCCTCAGGGCTTCATCGAGAGGAGACACTGTTTTGGGTTCGTAAGAGGGTGTCGGTAGGACTGAAGGAGTGCCAGATGTTTCCTGTGGTCCTTCTTTTCCTGATCCAATGTCTGGACCGAACGCGGTGGGTTCCTTTTTTCCTGTGAGAGAGGCTTGGTTTCCACGGGTTTCTGCCTCCTTTGAGAACCGTGAAGGGAAAACAGAAGGATTCTCTACGGTCAGGTGAAGAGGTTCTATGAGTCCTCCCCTGGCAAGAATGGCTACCCGTTCAATGGCGTTTCGTAACTGGCGGACATTTCCAGGCCAACTCTGGGCTAAGATGTATTCCAGCGCAGCGGGAGATAACCGAAGTTTTTCGAAGCCCGTTCGTTTTCTGATAAGGGAGACAAAATAATCGGCCAGTAAAACCGCATCCTGGTCGCGTTCCCGCAGGGGGGGTAATATAATAGGGAATACATTAAGGCGGTAATAGAGATCTTCCCGGAATCGGCCCTCTGCGAGGGCTTTTTCAAGGGATACATTTGTGGCTGCGATGATCCGTACTTTTACCGAAATAGTTCGTTCCCCTCCCAATCGTTCAAAGGTTCCTTCCTGCAGGACCCGCAATAATTTAGGTTGTAATTCGAGGGGGAGATCTCCCACTTCATCCAGAAAAAGGCTGCCCCCATGGGCCATTTCAAAGCGTCCCCGTCGCTGGGCCACGGCACCGGAAAAGGCTCCCTTTTCATGGCCGAATAGTTCGCTTTCCGCCAGGGTTGGGGCCAGGGCGGAACAATTCATCGTTACAAAGGGGCCATCCGCTACCGCCGAGAGTTGATGGATTTTTCGAGCCACCTGTTCTTTCCCTGTGCCGGTTTCTCCGAGCAAAAGGACGGGAACTTCCGTGGCTGCCACCAGGCGAATCATATCGAGCACCCGTTGCCAGGCGGTGGAACTTCCGACCAGATCTTTAAATATGTCCGTGTTTCCTTGAAGCAGGCGGTTCCGTTCATGAAGTAGGTTCTGTACTTTGCTGTAAAAGACCCGGGAGGTATCGGATTGCACCATGGAAACTGAAATGAGCTTTGAAATGGTTCGAACAAAACGAACTATGCCCGGAGTAAATTTGCCGCACTGGCGATGATCCAGCGTAAGTAAGCCTACCGGTTGGCTGTCCACATAGAGGGGAGCCACCAAACAGGAATGCCCTTCAGGAAGATCAAGAATGTCGTAATAGGTATCAAGATGTTCTGCGCTTTCGTCGAACAGGTGGGGCTCTTTTTGTTCCAGGATCTCCTGGAGGTCCCGTCGGTGAGAAAGGGGAATGGTATATCCCTCTAAACGGGGGGTGTAGAGGGGGCCTACTGCCTTGCGGACCCGTAATTGTTTGTAGTCTTCAAGACTTAAGACCACCGCCAGCTCATATTCAATGAGTTCCCCCAGGGCTTGGAGAACGATTTCCATGGTTCGTTCTGGGGTAAGGAGCGGCACCACTAGGGGACTCTCTGTGTTTTTGGTGTTTTCTGATGAAACTGAAATATCGTTGTTCACCGTCATAGCGGTATGATATATCGATATTTCGGTGAATTGCAAGCCCTATCAGGTAAGATTTTTTGTTTCATTTATTTATTTTCTTGTTTTAATATGAATTACTTTCTTCTTGATGGTTGGAATGTTTTGGCACAGCTTTTGCAATATATAAAGTGCCTTGTTAGAGGCTTTTAACAAATAAGGTAAGGAGTTAGTATCTATGGAACCACAAAATTTTCACATGCCCCTCTTGGGAGATGATTTTCCCGAGATAACCGTTCAAACAACCCAGGGGGTATTGAATTTACCGAAGGATCTTAAAGGATCCTGGTTTGTTCTTTTTAGTCACCCCGCCGATTTTACGCCCGTATGTACCACCGAATTCGTAGCATTTCAGGATGTGGCCGGTGAGTTTGAAAAACTAGGGGTAAAACTCATTGGGATGTCCGTGGATCAGGTGTTTAGCCACATTAAGTGGGTGGAATGGATTAAAGAAAAGCTGGGTGTTCAAATTACCTTCCCTGTGGCCGCAGCGAACGATGCAATTGCGAATAAGTTAGGCATGTTACATCCTGGCAAAGGGACCAATACGGTTCGGGCCGTTTTTGTGGTAGACCCCGAGGGGAAAGTACGTCTTGTTCTTTACTATCCTCAGGAAATTGGCCGGAATATTGATGAGGTCCTGCGGGCAGTAAAGGCCCTCCAGGTTTCTGATAAAAATGGCGTGGCTGTTCCCGCCAACTGGCCCAATAACCGGCTTATTAAGGATCGGGTTATTATTCCACCGCCTAAGACTGTCCAGGATGCGACAGAACGACTCAAGAAGTATGAAGGCTATGATTGGTGGTTCTGTCATAAAAGTTTATAACGAATAAATCGTAGTGGGTGCGGAGTCCCTTGTGGGCTCCGCTTTATTTTTTTAAGTCGATAGAAAAAATAGAGTCGCCGCAAATTAAAAGGTTTTCATATTTTAGTTCTCTCTGTAAGCTTCCTTTTCCTTGACATTCCTGGACTGACCGATAGAATAGTCATATCTCTTTAAAGCAAGGAGTTCTGGTGGCCACAATACTCTTACTTTTTGGGATTCTTTTTATTATTGCCATGATTTTTAGCCGCTTAAGCGAAAAAATAGGAATTCCGGTTCTTCTTATTTTTCTGGGAATTGGAATTCTTTTTGGCAGCGATGTGTTCAATACACCTACCCTCTGGTGGCGGGGAAAGATCAGGGAATAGTGTTTAATGTGGTCTTCTTTGTGGTGCTTATTTCCTCTCTGGTCCAGGGGCTTTCTCTGGGGCCCCTTGCTCGGGCGCTGCGCCTTACTACCGTAAAACGGGCAGAGCCCTCCCACATCGTGGAACTCCATTCGCTCAAAGAGAGCGATGTAGAATTGTTAGAGTTTCATATTCAACAGGATTCCCAGGGGGCCTATAAAAGAATCGCGGATCTCGGTCTCGGTGACCAGGGATTGATTAGCGCCATTATCCGGCAGGACCGTCTCGTGCTTCCCAAAGGAAGAACCGTCTTAGAACCGGGAGACATTGTATATGTCATGGTTCCGTGCGATCAAATTCAGGGGGTTAAGAAACATTTGGGGTAAATATTTCTCGAATGAAAAGGAAGGGTTATTTCTCAACAACAAAAACAGGAATACCGGGTTCTGATTGTCAGTCCGTAGATGTTGAGTCCTGACTATCGGGCCCTGGCTACCAGTCTGTGGATGTCGAGCTCCTAACTGCCGGCCCAGGCCGGGGATATCGGCCCAGAGAAAGGCGTGCTTGGATTAACTGCTTTTTTCCCCGATGGTTTGGGTGTAAGTAAGGCGATATTCCTGAGGGGAAAGACCAGTACATTTTTTAAAAACCCGGGAAAAATGGAAGGGATTTTCGAACCCAAAGGTTTCAGAAATATCCTGAATATGGAGTCTGGTTTGCAAAAGATACCCTGCGGCGGCTTCTATTTTAAGACGGGTAAAGTATTGAAATGGGGACATCCCCAGGGCCTGTTTGAAGAGTCGGATAAAGTGTTCTTCCGAAATCCCCAGGTGTTCCGCTATTTCCCGTGAACTGAGTTTTTGTTTTATCTCCCGCTGCATAATCTTAAGGGCCCCTTCGATGTAAACGGTGCTTGTAGATAGATGGGCTTGCCCTGTGTCAGGACTTTCTCCGAACCACCGATAGATAAGGCTCAATAATAGATATTCCGCCGCATGGTTCCGACTTTCGTCGGAAGAACGGGAAAGGTGATACAACTCTTCTGCTAAAAAGTGATCCCGCCCTTCAATGGCAACAAAGGGCCGATTGCGGAGTATTCGGTTCCCTAACACACTGAGGGCATGCTTGTCATGGGGCGATTGAGGATCCCCTTCAAACAAGAAGGCATAGTAACTAATCGGTTTTTTGACATCCTGGGGGACAATAGAATGAAATTCCCGGGGCCGGGTAATAAATACCCGTCGGGGTTCGATGCGATGTTTTGTCCGGTTACAGAGGAATGTTCCATCTCCTTCCAGAAATACATGGAATTCGTATTCTCCCCGGTTGTGGGCATGATAGCGTCCATGCCAAGCGAGGCGGTCTCCCCCTACCAAGCGATAGACGTACACCGCATCTTTCAATTTCATATCTAAAAAATATCAATAATAGATATGTTAGGTCAATCAGACATATGGTGTTTTGACGAAAAGCCCCGTATGGTATAACCAGGAAGTAAGGGGGATGGTTCATGAAAACGGTCTGTGGAATTGATTTGGGAACCCAAAGTTGCAAAGTGGTGGTGTACGACTATGAGCAAAAAAGGGTGGTCCAAAAAGCGAGTGCTCCACTTGAGTTGATAGCCCGCAACGATGGAAGTCGGGAACAAGAAGCGGACTGGTATGATAATGCCCTGCGGCAGTGTTTTAACCAGATTAGCCCCGAAAATCGGGCGAGCATTGTCGCCCTGGGGGTATCGGGACAACAGCATGGCTTTGTTCCTCTCGATGGAGAAGGGAAACCCCTGTATCAGGTAAAGCTCTGGTGTGATACCTCTACGGCGAAGGAATGTGAAGAACTGACGGCGGCTGCGGGGGGAGAAGCGGCTCTTTTAAAAGAGACGGGGCTCTTGATGTTACCGGGGTACACGGCCCCCAAAATCTATTGGCTTAAAAAGCATAAGCCGGAACTGTATGCGAAATTGCGCCATGTTCTGTTGCCCCATGATTACCTTAATTTCCTTTTAACGGGAAATTATGTAGCCGAATACGGTGATGCGTCGGGGACAGCCCTCTTTGATGTTCGTAATCGTCGATGGTCTGAAAAAATATGTGCCCTTATTGATCCTCATCTTATTGAATATTTACCGCCCCTTATTGAAAGTCACGCTATGGCTGGAACCGTTTCGGCGGAGGCGGCAAAGAAATATGGTATCCCCGAAGGAGCCCTGGTTGCTTCAGGTGGGGGAGATAACATGATGGGGGCCATCGGGACGGGGACGGTGGAAGACGGCTTTTTAACTATGAGCCTGGGGACTTCAGGGACCCTCTATGGATATTCCGATAGTCCTGTGGTAGATCCCGAGGGGAATCTGGCGGCCTTCTGTTCTTCTACCGGTGGGTGGTTGCCTCTTCTGTGTACCATGAACTGTACCGTGGCCAGCGAAGAGTTCCGCCAACTCTTTGGGATGAATGTGCGGGAATTTGATACCGTGGCGGCTGCGGCCCCGATTGGCGCTGAGGGGGTTGTGGTGCTTCCTTTCTTTAACGGGGAGCGAACGCCGAACCTTCCCAACGGAAGGGCAAGTCTTTTGGGGCTGACCCAGGCGAATTTTAGGCGTGAGAATATCGCCCGGGCTACCCTTGAATCGGCTATCTTTGGAATGCGTATTGGCCTTGAATCTTTTAAAAAGCTTCAATTTAAAGCCCGGGAGATCCGGCTTATCGGCGGTGGTGCAAAGAGTCCTCTGTGGCGGTCGATTGTGGCCAATGTGATGGGGCTGCCGGTCCGGGTTCCCGAAAGCGATGAAGCTGCAGCTATGGGTGCTGCAATTCAAGCCCTCTGGTGCCTTGAGCGGTCCGCTGGCTTATCCACCACCATCAAGGATCTTTGTGCCGCCCATGTTCGGGTCGATGGGGGATTAACCGTAGAACCCGATCCGGCGCAGGTTCAGGCGTACAACGAAGCCTATGGTCAGTATAGCAAGTATTTGGCGGCCCTGGCTCCGTTGTATCGGTAGGGATGGTGAAAGGCGCCTCGCTAGCCTGAGGGCGCCTGCGGTATGAGTAAAGCGGGGCCACCCTTTGAAGAAAAGGGGCCCCATAAAAAGGGATAGTGCTGGGGTGAAAGCCCCCTATCAATATAGAGATTATGGAGGTATACGATGGCAGAGTATTTTGTAGGAAATAAGGAATATTTCCCCGGTATTGGAAAGATAAAGTACGAAGGGCCCAAGAGCGATAATCCCCTGGCCTTTAAGTACTACAATCCGGACAAGAAAGTAGGCAATAAGACCATGAAGGAGCACCTCCGCTTCGCCGTGGCCTATTGGCACAGTTTCTGTGGTGACGGCACGGATATGTTTGGCGCCGCAACCCAGAAACAACCCTGGAAGCTCGATGCCAAGACCCCCATGGAAGGGGCGGAGCACAAACTGGATGCGGCCTTTGAGTTTATCACCAAATTGGGCGCCGAGTTCTATTGCTTCCATGATCGGGATATTGCGCCGGAAGGAGCTACCCCCGCGGAAAGCGAAAAGAACCTGATGGCCATTGTGGCTAAGGCCAAGGAACGCCAGAAAGCCACGGGCGTAAAACTTCTCTGGGGTACGGCGAACCTCTTTTCCAATCCCCGCTTCATGAATGGGGCCGCTACCAACCCCGATTTTGCCGTGGTGGCCCATGCGGCGGCCCAGGTAAAAGCCGCCATTGATGCCACTATCGAACTTGATGGACAGGGCTATGTATTCTGGGGTGGCCGGGAAGGCTATATGTCCCTCCTCAATACGGACCTGAAACGGGAAAAAGAACACCTGGCCCGTTTCCTCATTATGGCCCGGGACTATGCCCGCAGCCGGGGCTTTAAAGGAACCTTCTATATTGAACCCAAGCCCATGGAGCCCAGCAAGCATCAGTATGATTTCGATGTAGAAACCGTGGCGGGCTTCCTGCGCTACTATGGCCTTGATAAGGATTTCAAGATGAATATCGAGGCAAACCATGCCGAACTGGCGGGACACGATTTCCAGCACGAACTGGAGACCGCAGTGGCCATGGGGCTCTTTGGTTCCGTGGATGCTAACCGAGGGGATCCCCGCAATGGGTGGGATACGGACCAGTTCCCCATGAGTTATTACGAAACCACCCTGGCAATGCTAGCCATTCTTAAGGCAGGGGGCTTTACCACCGGCGGCCTTAACTTTGATGCCCACATCCGGCGCAACTCGGTAGATCCGGCAGACCTCTTTATTGCCCATATCGGTGGTATGGACGCTTTTGCGGTGGGGCTCGAGGTAGCCTACCGAATTCAGCAGGAAGGAAAACTTGCGGCCTTTATTAAGGATCGCTATAGCTCCTTTGATACCGCCGATGGTCAGCGCTTTGAAAAGGGCCAGATGAAGCTGGAAGAACTGGCTGCCCTGGCAAAGGATTACGGCACGGTAGGATTTACCAGTGGCAAACAGGAATACCTGGAAAATCTGTTGAATCAATACTTATTGACAACAGTGTAATACAACATACAAGCCTCCTCTTGGGGCAAGGTGCTTCTTCTCTTCCTCCGGGGCACCTTGCCTTTCTTTTTTCCCTTGTATAGTATGGTTTTATGTCTATTTTAAACCGTTCAGGCCAGGGGGCCGCCAGTTTTAGCCATGAGTTTTATTTTAATAAAAAACATCCGGTAAAAACCTTTTATCACTTCTTTGATCGGGAACAAAAGAATCTAGCCCTGGCGGCTTTGTTCTTTATTATTAAACATTCCCCGGTGTGGGCCATGCCGGTAGTTACGGCCAATATCATCACCGCTTTGAGTAAAGCGGTAACCCAGGGGACGGTAGGTATTGGAGAAATTCGGGTAATACTTATCAACCTTGGGGTTATTGCGTTTCTGGTGCTCCAAAACATCCCGACCCAGAGCCTTTTTATTTATTTTCTTGCTACGTCGGTGCGAGAAATCGAAGGGTCCCTCCGTCTTTCCCTTGTGCGAAAGTTGCAACAGCTTTCTTTTTCGTTTCATGACCGATACCATTCGGGGGCCATTCAGTCAAAGGTGCTCCGGGATGTGGAGTCGATTCGTAACCTTATCATGCTGAGCATGAATAGCCTTTTACCTGCCCTGGTGACCTTTTTGTTTGCCCTCTGGATGACCCTTTCCAAACAGCCCTTGCTGACGGTGGTCTTTGTTGTTTCTATGCCTATTGCCGTCCTGGTAATCAAGGTGTTCCGGGGTAAGATGCGGGAAACCAATGCGATCCTCCGGCAGGACATGGAAAAGATGAACGAACACCTGACGGAAATGATAGAAATGATCCCCGTCACCCGGGCCCATGGGCTTGAGCGGATGGAAATAGCAAAACTGGAAAAACAATTTTCGGTAATCCAGGTAAATGGGGTTAAACTCGATGTGGTAAGTGCCGTCTTTGGGGCTATCAACTGGGTTATTTTTCAGCTTCTCCAGGTATTGTGTCTGGCGGTTACTATTCCCTTTGCGCTCCAGGGAAAGATTGGTGTTGGGGATGTGGTCCTTTTTCAGGGCTTATATGGGGCAGTGCTGAATGCGGTAAGTACCATCTTGAATGTATATCCCGAACTTGAGCGGGGAATAGAGGCAATTAACTCGATTGGAGAAATTCTAGAAGATCCCGAAGTAGAAGAAAACGAAGGGAAGCTCGTGGTACAAAACGTTCAGGGAAACATCGATTTTAAAAATGTGTATTTTTCGTATCCCGGGACAACGGAACATGCGGTTCAGGATTTTACGCTTTCTATCACCGCGGGTCAGTCAGTAGCCTTCGTAGGAGCCAGTGGTTCAGGAAAATCTACCTTGATGCAGCTTGTCCTCGGGCTTCGCCGACCAAATCAGGGCGCTATTTTTCTGGATGGGAAGGACCTCTCCACACTGGATATGCGGACGGTCCGGCATCATGTGTCGGTGGTTCCCCAGTCGGTGATTCTTTTTTCGGGGACCATTCGGGAGAATATAACCTATGGCCTTAAGGAGTTTTCAGAAGAGCAATTGATTGAAGCGGCCCGCATGGCCAATGCGCTGGAGTTTATCGAACAATTACCCAAAGGGTTTGATACCCCTATTGGTGAATACGGTTCCCGGCTATCGGGGGGCCAGCGACAACGGATTGCTATTGCCCGGGCTCTGATCAGAAATCCCCGGATTCTCATCCTGGACGAGGCTACCAGTGCCCTGGATGTGGCTTCGGAACGGCAGGTTCAGATCGCCATTGAGCAGAGCATGCGGGGTAGGACCACCCTGATTGTGGCGCACCGGCTTTCCACGATTCGCCATGCGGACCTGGTGGTGGTGCTTGAGCGGGGACGGCTTGTGGAAATGGGAACCTATCGGGAACTGGTGCAGAAAGATGGCTTTTTTAGCAGACTGGTGGCCCTCGATGAATCGCCGGTGATCCGGAATTAGTTTTACTACAGTGGAGGAAATAGGGGGCGCCGTTCTCCTTACAGTTCCGGTGATCCGACATGGCGTGGCTCCCCTGGTTTTTCCCTCATGAAGTTTTTATCTTTGTCCGGCGAGAGAGAAAAGTCCCACGAGACTTCGAATTTCTTCGTCCGTAAAACGAAGCCCCGTTCCTACAAAGAAATCCCGCTCGCTGGAAAGACTGTTCTGGATACCTCCATACAGGTATATCCAGTTCCAGAACTTGTCTGAGTGGGGATCAAAAAGGGGATAAACCGTGATGGTCCCCCGAAGGTTAGGTAGTTTTTCTTTCTGGAAATTATAGAGATCCGTGCGAATTTGAAACCATCGAGTTGGTTCTATGGCGAAACCGAGGCCCGCGGTGTTTTCTATAAGGCCCCCATGAAGGGTTACCATGCCAAGTTTTCGGCCAATTTCGGCAGAAACCAGGGCAGACTGTTGTCCTGTGGGATCGCTATCTACGCCGATGCGATAATACCGGTCTCGTTTTCGTGGGATAAGTTGAATCGCCGCTCCCCCTTGGAAGGTCCCATTCCCGATGGCATACCGGGCCTGACTATCAATCTGGACTTCCAGCCTGTTTACCTGGGAAACCAAATTCCCCGCATCCACCACCACCGTATTTGTGTTATTCGCCAGGGTCTGAATGCTTTCTATTGTGGCTTCCAGTTTTGCCGCGGCGGCTTCCGTTTCGCGGGCTGTGGCAAGTAAGGAATTGTAAAGTTCTTCGTCGTACAGTAATTTTCCTATCGACCCCTGACCCTGACGTATTTCTTCGGTAATAGCCCGTAGGTTCTCTAAAGACTGACGGAGTTCGGTGAGAGAAACAGTGACATCTTTTTCGCGTTCTGCGAGGATTCGTTCTACCTGTTCCGAAATAGTTGCCGAAGCTTCGAGGATACGGGAAACCCGTTCAAGCTGTTGTTCTGTTTGGGCATCGATCTTCCGTGCGATGGAGTTAAAGGTTTCAAGGGAAACCGCGAGGAGAGCCATCTGCCGTTCCTGGAATTCCTTGAGTATCTGGTTGAGTTGGCGGCTCAGGTCTTGCACCGAATTCATGATAGCAGAGGTATCCGCCATGGAGGGTGCTGCTTCGATGGTACTTCCCTCTTTTAGGATGGGACTAAGTTCTGTTCCTGGACTAAGAGCCAGTATGGAGGTCCCTAAAATAGAAGAGGCCCGGCGGTGAATTACCGCATCCTGGCGAAGTTCCACGTTTTTTAGAAATGCCACTTTTAAAATGGCCTTGTCATCTTTAATAGTAATGGACTGAATTTTACCTACCGGAACTCCTGCAAGGTATACCTTCGAATTGGTAGTAAGTCCCGTGGCATCGTCAATAATTACTTGATATACCTTAGTATTAAGGTCATTAAACCCATCGGTGGAGCGTACAATGTAGACAGTACCGGCGGTCCCGATACCGATAAAGAAAAGTCCAATTTTAAGGTAATTCGACCATTTCATGAAGCTGCACCAACCTTGACTTTTAGTTCTCCAAAAGACAACCGGATAAAGTCCTGCACAATCGGTTCATTGGATCGGGCTACCTCCTCAGGACTCCCATCTGCTACTATTATACCCTGATGAAGCACCGAAATCTTATCCGCCACCCGGAACGCCGCCGGTATATCGTGGGTGATGATGATACAGGTAACGTTCAGTTCCCTGTTAACCCGGCGCACCAGCTGATAGATGGTATCCGAAAGAACCGGATCAAGACCGGTGGTGGGCTCATCAAAAAAGAGAACATCCGGTCGCATGATAAGAGCCCGGGCCACCCCTACCCGTTTCCGCATTCCCCCGGAAAGATCCGCCGGATGCAACTGTTCAATGCCTGGCAGTTCAATCCAGTCGAGCATTTCTTCGACCCGCTTTTTTATTTCTGCCTGATTTTTGATACCCAATACCTCTGTCAGAGGAAAGGCCAGGTTTTCTGCCACCGTCATGGAATCGAAAAGCGCTGCGTTTTGGAAGGCATACCCAAAATGTTGTCGTACCGTGATAAGTTCGGCCTTTGAGAGGGCCGTCAATTCAATATCCTTATACCAAATTTTTCCTGCATCAATAGAAAGCATCCCCATGATGCTTTTAAATAGAACACTCTTACCGGTTCCGCTCTGACCGATGAGGGCCGAAATCGAACCTTCTTCTATGTCAAGAGAAACCCCCTGAAGAACCCTGTTTTCTCCGAAGGATTTATACACGTCCCGCACTCGAATCAACGTGGCCATCGGTTACCTCACTGCGAAAAAAAGGGGATTTAAGAACGAGGCTAAGAGGTAATCCGCTATCAAAATCGAAACGGAAGCGGTAACCACCGCTTTAGTGGCCCCATCCCCTACCCCCTTGGCACCCTGGGTTACCTGTAAACCATGAAAACAGCAAATGGTGGACACCATAAACCCCATAATGCTTGCCTTTATGAGCCCAATGTAAATGTGGGCTGGCCGTAAAACGCCAAACATGTAATCTACATACGAGGCCCCATCAATCTTATATAATCCTATAGCAATAAAAAGAGCCCCCAGTGCTCCCACTACATTAGCAAGCATTGTAAGGATAGGAAAAATTAAAAGAGATGCCACGACTCTCGGCACTACAAGGTAATGAATTGCATCCACCGACATAGACTCAAGGGCGTCGATTTGTTCTGTGACCTTCATGGTCCCCAGCTCTGCGGCCATGGCGGAACCATTCTTGGCGATCAGCATCAATGTGGTGATGATGGGGGCCAGTTCCTGCGCCATGGCCACGGCCACTGCCGCGCCAACCCCAATTTCGGCCTGAAAGGGTTGAATCAGGATAATCATCTGAAGGGCGAAGATCATGCCGATTGCGAGGCCCGCCAGCAGAATAATGGAAACCGAATTAACCCCCAGGAGTTCTATCTGTTGCAAAAAAAGATGGAAGCGAATAGGCCGACGAACAAAATAGCGGAGGACCTTCCCTACAAAGGCAACAAACACCCCCGCTTCTTCAATTTTTTGGATTATTTTTTTAAGGATGATCTGGCCCAACTCTCCCATAGGACTAGTATGGGCATTTAAAAATTACTTTTCAAGCGTCCCAAGCCGTTTTTGAATCGCCTCTACCTGGTCTTGCATTTTGATGGCTTCGTATACTGCTCTGGCCCACTCATAGTAAGTCCGGGCCGCCTCGATATTTCCTGCTTTTTCGCTTACCAGCCCCAGGGCATAGTAGGTGTTTCCAATGCCGGCTGAATTTTCTGCCCGTTTGTCATACGAAAGGGCGATAAACAGGTATTCTTGGGCCTTGTTGTAGATTCCCTTTTTTGAATACACCGAGGCGATCAAATAGTTATCAGAGGCAAGTTCAATATAAGCTTTTTCCTTTTGATCGATGCTGGCTGCCTCGTTGAAAGCTTTCAAAGCCTCATCGTATTGACCGGTGCTTCGAAGAAGAGCCCCATACAGTCGAAGTGCCCGGGCTTTATCCATGGGCCTTCGTTGTAACAGGTTGATGCAATTCCGCAATTCCGTGGCGAGGTTTTCCCCTTCCTGTGGAATTTCTGCAAGAGAGGATTCCTGAGAAAGCAATTGACGTTCTGCTCTTAAGAGCAAAGCCAGGGCAATAAGTTCTGGATCCCCTGAAAACTGGGCAATGGTCAGGGCCCGGTCCCAGTACTCATTTTTGTCTGGGTATACCCGCCCAAGCCCATCCAACGCGCGGATCCTGCCTTCGGGATCATCCACGGACGTGAAAAGCCGATAGGCCTCTTCGTAATAGCCCCGGGCTGCAGCGATTTGTCCTTCCCGCAACGCCTTAGTGCCCAGCTGAACAAGGCGTCCCGCTTCGTTTCGAACGGTGCGGTTTTCGGCGGGAGTTTTGGGGGCACTGGAACAGCTTAAATAGACAATGCCGCAAACCAAGAGGGAGCCTAACAATACGGTTTTTTTCAGAAAAACCAAGGGATTGGAGAAGGAACTTTTCTTCTCGGTAGGGATACTCTTTTTCATGCTACGAGAAGAATTGACGTGAGGTAGGAGAAAGGGGCCCGTTTTAAAAAGAAAAGCAAATCTATTTTGAACCATAAGAGTTTTTTGGAGGAGGTTTTGGGTTGCCGTAAACTGGAACGGTTCTCGAGGCATAATCTGAAACTCCTTTAGAAGTCCCCGTTACGGAGCCCCGTAGGAGCCGCCTTCGGATCTATCCGTTCAGGGATGCCTCCGCGAAGGAGAGGATTGTTTTTAAGTCCCTCAAGGACATCCTGGGCAGAAACAATGGCACTCCGAGCATCGTCAATGGTGGCGGCTATGCGGGGCATTTGGCTTGCCAGGATGGCAGTAGCCCCTTGCAGGTTGGTAAGGGCCTGTTCAATCTGGGCGAGGGAGTTATCTATCCGATTAAAGAGCTGATTGTTATCATCCAGCAAGGTTTTAAGGGAACCCTTTGGATCTAAAAGCTTTGGAACAAGGCCGGTGGGGTCCCGGAGAGCCGCTGAGGTGGCTTCCAGGTTTTTCCCAATGGAAGCCAGCGATGCCGTGGTTTTTTCTATGTCCGAAAGGACCTGCGGGATCCGGGTCCCCGTTTCTTGAAGGGCGCTCCGGATAGCAGGACCTGCTTCCTGAACGGTTTGGGAAAGGTTTTGTGTCAGGACCCGTATCTCCCCTGCCGATGTGGCTACCTCTTGTACGGTTTGTGCGAGGGGGCCGCTGCCCTTTCCTTCTAAGGCTGAATTAAGAATGGTAAGGGTTTTTTCTAGGGCCACCACCGTGGCGTTGATGTTTTCCACTAGGGGATTCACATTGGAAAGAAGACGAGTAATCGTATCGTCCTTCGGCGGCCGTTCTACGAGCCCCGCTTCAACGAGGGTCCTCCCCGCAGGGGTGTCAAAAGAGGGGATAAAACTCCCTTCTTCAAGAAGCTGAGCACTTTTGCCCGGATAAAAAAGGAGCTGATTCCCTAAACCGATAGGGCTTGTGACGAGTTCAAGGAGAGAATTTTCCGTAACCCTATCCCGATATTCCTGATAAATAATGAGGGACACATCCACCGTATTCATCTGGTTAAGACGTATCCTTTCTATTCTTCCTATCTGGAATCCTTTATAAAGAATGGGGGTTCCTACAGGAATGCCGCTTCCCGAATTAAATTGAGAAGTAAACCGATAGTCCCGGGAGAACCAGCGTTGCTTCCCACCTGCGAGGATAAGAATAAACACGAGGAGAAGCCCCGCAAGAATAACAAAGAGGCCCACAATCTGGTCGGCGTATTTAATCCGGAATTTCATGCTCTTTTAACTGTAGATGTCCCGGCTTGTCTCGTCAAGAGAGGCCTGTTCCTGACCTTTTGAACGAAGTAATCGCTGGATGTCTTTCCCAAGCCGGGGAGCAATGTTTTCCAGGGTATTAAAGTCAGCGATACCCCCATTGAATACCACACAGACATAATCGGCCAGGCGGGAAATAAGGCGATTGTCGTGACTTACCGCGACGATGGTGGTTCCCTTCTTTTTTTCTTCTAAAAGGATGTTCGTGATATGCTGGGATGATTCCATGTCCAGCGAGGAAGTCGGTTCATCCAGAAAAAGTACAGAAGGTTCATAGATGAGTGCCCGGGCCAGGGATATCAATTTTTGTTCCCCCATGGAAAGGTCCGCTGGTCGGTAGGCCAAGCTTTCATTATACCCAACCCGCTGAACTATCTCCCGAATGCGACTGTCGATTTCATTTTTGCTCAAAGAAGGAAAATGGATAGATAGGGGAATCATTAGATTATTGTAAATACTCTGATTCGCCCACAGGGCGGCATCCTGAAAAACAAAGGCGCTCTCGCTGCGGAAGTGTTGTTCTTCTGCAAGGGATGCCCTGCCAATATCAATCCCCCGGTACAGAACCTTCCCCTCGTCAGGGACAACCAGACCTGCCAGGGTTTTAAGCAAGGTGCTTTTCCCTGAGCCCGCTTTCCCGATGATAATGGTACTCATCCCTTCAGGAATAGAAAGAGAAACGTCGGTAAGAACCGGAAATTGAGCAAGGGTTACGCTGATTCGCTGAGCTTCAATAATAGTGTTCATAACTGATACGAAAGGATGGTAAGAATACCGTCTGCGATAACCAGGGCAATGAGAGAATAACTTACTGCCCGGATTCCTGCCTGGGGAACTTCAGTAGATGCCCGTTGTACCGAAAACCCCTGATAGGTGGCAATGATAGAAATGAGGGCTCCGAAGACAAGACTTTTGGTGAGCCCCGTTCCTATATCGATTATTCTGAAGGCATCCATGAGACCACCGTAGTATTCCGAAAAAGGAATGGGCCGCAGATAGCTGAGTACAATGTAGGAACCCAATAACCCGAATACATTAAAATAGATATTAAGAAAAAAAGAAGAAAGGGTAACCCCCAGGAAACGGGGGACCGCCAAATACGATATGGGGTCTATTCCTACCGAGATGTATGCTTCTATCTCATGGGAAACGACCATCCCTCCCAGTTCGGTGGCAATTGCAGTGCCTGACCGAGCGGTGATAATAAAAGCGGTAAGCAGGGGACCCAGTTCTCGGGTAATGATGGCAATAAGCAGGGTATACATGAGCCGCCCTTGTCCAAACTGGGGCAATATGGAAGAACCGATAATATTAATGGTAGCCCCAATACCAATCGCCAGGACCGTGGAAATCCCCAGAGCTTCTACCCCCGTAAAGAGGATTTGCATCACCAGAACTTTAAAAGCCACCTGACGACGTCGGAAAAAGAAAAAGGTTTCCCGCAATAATCGACCGGTAAAGCCCAGACTGTACAGGAGGCCGGTAACCTTTTCTATAACAAACCGTCCAATTAGTGAAAGGGTGTTCACATCTTTGAGTATAAGGTAGAGGGAGGGGGTTCGTAAACGGTATATCTTACGTATTCCGGTTGACCGGCATAAAAAATCCCCGTATCATACAAGGCATGCCACGGGCTGCTACTAAAAAGAGAAAAAAAGGGAATACTCCCCTCGTCGGGTGTCTGTTCTGGTTATTCCTTATCCTCCTAGTGGTAGGGCTTTTTCTGTTGAACAGGGAACGGGTTAGCCAAACCCTTGAAAAAATGAATTTCTGGCAAAAAGTCTTCCCTCAGCAAGGCCCTGGTAGTCAGGGGCCCGACGCAGTACCTCAGAAACAGCCCGATACTTTGCAGACCCCCTCTTCTGAGGGCCCTAAAAAGGATGCCCATTCTGTTTCTTCAGAGGGACAACCAGGGAAGGGTAGCCCCCAGACGCCTGGAGAGACGGGCCCTATATCTTCCAAAACAGTACCTTCTGCTCCTGAAAGAACTCCTTCCCTTTCAGATGGCGCTAAACAAAAGGGTTCCCCTATGCCTGTTGAAAGCTCGCCTTCAGGGAAACTTCCTTCCACACAAACCGATGAATCCGTATCAGGAAAACCGACCAAAACCGTTTCGCCTGAGAAGACCTCGCCTACGACGGTGGTATCTCCCAAAGGGACTTCCCCGTCGGCGCCGCCAGAGAAACCGGCTCCCCGAATTCGTCGTCTCTATTTAGTACGGGTAGAAGAAGATGGTACGGTGACAAGGGTGTCGGTGGAACGAAGTCTTCCTTCTAGCGACACCCCTCTGGCGGATGCGATTGCAAGTCTTCTGAAGGGGCCTACGGTGACCGAGAAGCAAAAAGGCTATACCTCGCTTATCCCGCCAGGCACTCGCCTGTATTCGGCTCTCGTTAAAGATGGAATTGCCTACCTTAATTTCAGCGAGGAATTTTTATTTAATCCCTATGGTACCGAAGGGTACCTGGGGCAACTTAAACAAATCGTGTGGACCGCCACCGAATTCCCTACGGTGAAACAGGTGCAAATCCTGATTGAAGGTAAGGTAACCGAGTACCTTGGCGAAGGGATTCGCATTGGCAGGCCCCTTTCCCGGGATTCTTTCTAAAACGGTGGTCCCCCCTGCCATGACCACCACTTCACACGATGAGGATGTGTGGTAGAGCCGGTGGTAGGAAATTTGAATATATCTTCTGTCTTTTTATTTGTGTGATCCCAAGCATGCTTTAAGCCACGCAAGGCGCTCATCGGGTTTATCAGGGGTTTTTTCCTCCTGGGTCCGGACAGCTAGCTCGAAGGAACGGCGGCCAATGTGTTCTACGTAATGAGCATCGGAACCGGTGATAAGAGGATATGAGCCGGTTGGATAGGCCGGTGGGATGCGGATACACTCAAGGGCAGCCCAGGGGCCGTCTACTACAAAACCCAGCTGGCTTATCATAGAAAAGGCCGGTCGGTCGATGTGGGCCGGAATAACCATACCCCCAGCACTTTCTACAAGGGGGCCGATTTCATCAACCCCAAGATCCAGGGCAGAGCCAAGGTAATACCCCACTTCTTCCAGAATCTCCTCATCTTCATTTACCACAACCTGGTCCCCAAGTTGTTCGGGGTTATGGGGAATCGGCGGAAGGAGCCGGTAGCAGTGGTCGCCAAAGTTCATGGCGGCATCAAGGTCGGTAAAAAGACACAGGATGTGCACTTCTTCCCGCGTGCAGGCTTCTAGACCAAAAATGGGGACTATCTTTGCTTCATAGCACAGTTTTTCAAAGGCAGGACAATTTTTCGTGCTGTTATGGTCCGTGAGGGCTAGAATGGTGATGCCCTTTCGGGATGCCTCGATCACCAATCGGCGGGGAGACATCTCAAGGGATGCACAGGGAGAAAGGCATGAGTGGTTATGTAAATCTGCCCGCATGGTACATCCTTAATATCAGCACTGTATGTCCAGAAACGAGGGCTGGCCCAATCCTTACGTCAGTGCCCCGACGACCGGAAAGCCAGCTTTGTGAAGGCGGCCCTCAATTCTGGGCCTTCTTCCCCTTTTGCTTTAGTTCTTTTCATGGAGTCCCAGTAAGGTATACAAGCGCCCAGAAGTAATAAATTGATTTTCCTTTGTTTGAAGAATGGCTATCCCCTCTTCCCGGGCGGCTTCTATCATGTCTTCGGGGATGGGACGGTTATTGCAGACGATAATTACCGAGATGTTTACGAGGCTTGCCACGGCTACCGTATTTTTATGGGCCTGGATGGTAATGAGGGCTCCCCCTTCCTTGGCGTTGGCCATCACATCAGATAAAAGGTCCGATGTATAAGCCCCCTGTATATTCCGATCTTCAAACTGGCCTTGCACTATGGTAGCGCCGAGGGGTTCTACAATGTCACGGATGTTCATAATGGGTCCTCATCGTTTTTATGGGAATTTAAATATACCACCGAAACAACGGTGGTTCCTTCTCCTACGGTAGATTGGATCGAAAATTCATCGGAGACCCGCTTGGTATTTGCCAGGCCCATGCCCGCCCCAAACCCAAGGGACCGGATCCATTCGTTGGCGGTGGACCAGCCTTCCTGCAATGCCAGTTCGATATTTTCGATTCCCGGTCCCGTATCGGTGGCGGTGATGATTACCCGGTCGGGAAGGATGGAACAGGAGATGGTGCCACCATAGGAGTGAACCACCTGATTTATTTCAAGTTCATAACTTGCAATGGCGATGCGGCGAATGATTTTGGGATCCAGGTTCAGCTGTTTCAGAGCCTTTTTAATTTCGGTAGAGGCATGGCCTGCCCGTTCAAAGTCGTAACGGGTGGTAGGAAAGGTCAGTTCTTTTGCGGTAGAAGGCCCCTTATTTTCCTGTTTGTGAATTTTTTCAAGCCTGAGGACCTCCCGGTTCATTTCCACTAACAAAGCCCGGATCACATCCTTTGAAGTGATAATACCGACCAGCTCTCGGTTTTTATTTAACACCGGGAAACGACCGTATCGGTATTTATTGAGGTATGAAATAGCAAAGGAAAGGGGCATGTCATCCTCGAGGACAATCACGTTTCGGGTCATCCGATTTTCGGCCCGGTCATCAATGTAGCCTTTGTCGAGGGCCGTCACGATGTCGTCTATGGAGACAATACCTAAAAGTCGTCGGTCATCTGCGATAGGAACACCGGTAATGTAGTTTTCCCGCATCAAGGCTTGAATGTGCCGCAGGGTGTCCTCTTTTTTTGCGGTAATGAGGGCGGTGGTCATGACATCCTTTATTTTTAATTTGAAAATAAGCTCCAGTACTACCGAAGGGGAATCCACCGTGTTGATGGGGATATCATCCTGCATGGGGATTATCCTCCTGAGTAGAAGGCTGCGGGCGCCTTGGTGATGAAATCTGCCCCTCCGCCGTCACGATGGGACCCCTGTTCCTCTGTGAGATGGAAGGGAGAAGGGGCTCCTTCCGAAGAAGATGTTTTTCTAGAAACCGCGCTACCCCATCTTCTTCATTGGTGAATTCGGTAACGTAGGGAGCCAGTTCCAGAATAGCGGGCTGACTATTTTTCATTGCCACCCCATAGGTGGCCCACCGGAGCATGGATTCGTCGTTCATAGAATCCCCAAAGGCCATTACCTCATGGGGACTAAGTCCCATGCGCTGGGCTACTATAGCGAGGGCTTCCCCTTTTCCGCTGCAGGGCGGGAGAATTTCCAGAAAATAGGGCTTACTGGTAAAAATGGTAACCTCATCTCCCAGATAGGTTTTTAAAATTATTTCTAAGGGTTTAAGCAACATGGGATCTCCAGGGATAACCATCTTGGTGGCCCCTTGCGCAAGGAGGGAGCGGAAATTTTGAACCACCACCTGTCGCAGTCCCGTGAGTTTTACATCCTGATCGGCGTACTCATTGCGGCGGGAGACAAAAATAACATCATCTTCGTAAATCTGAATCGGCAGGCCCTCGGCATCGACGAGATCGTACACCTTAAGAGCCGGTTCTAAGGGGAGCAGCACCTGATACACGATGTTCCCCGTGTGGCTTTCTGTAACCGTGGTTCCATTGTTGCAAATGAGATACCCTGGCCGTTTATTCATTTCCAGGAAATGGGCATATTTTTGGAGGGCTTGAGGCGAACGGCCTGAGGCAAGCACTACCGTCACACCCCGCTTTTCGAGCTGTTTTATGACACTCCGGCTATAGTGAGAAATCGTAAGGTCCTCTCGCAAAAGGGTATCATCCAGATCTAAGGCGATGAGTTTAATGTTTGTCATACCAGGCTCCTCCCATGAGTTTCCCGAGGCTACAGCAAGCTTCGAACATTGAAAGGGGGGTGGAAAGAAGGGTGATATCCTGTTCTTCGGCCAGTTTCTTCATGGCAGGCTGGGGATTCTTATCATTCACGAGCAAAACTCCCCGGGCCCCGATGATATCGGCGGTCCGCATAGTCTGTTCGCTTGCGAGGGATGTAACGAGGAGAATATTATCGTAGTCCAGAACCAGGACATCACTCATGAGGTCGCTCGCGACAACATGTTCAATTTCTATTTCGTTGAATCGGCTGCACCGATATACCACGTGGGCGGGTAAGTGTTCTACTATATCTCCAAGCTTCATGGAAACCTCAAATTTCTGTGTACGAATGTTTTGCCTCTTGGGCCAGCTCTTGGTAGTGACGGGCATTTTCCTGGATGTTTGCTATTTCTTCTTCCGATAATTCCCGTACGACCTTTGCGGGGGCCCCAAGAATTAAGGACCGAGGGGGGAACTCTTTCCCTGGGGTAACCAGGGCGCCAGCTCCCACCATAGACTGGGGCCCTATTTTTGCGCCGTTCAGGATAATCGATCCCATACCAATAAGAGAACCGTCTTCAATCGTGCACGAATGAAGAATACACCCATGTCCAATGGTAACGCCCTTCCCAATAATGCAGGGAATGTTTGTATCCACATGAATGGTACTTCCGTCCTGAATGTTGCTCCCTTCTCCTACGATGATTGGGGCGATATCTCCCCGCAGGGTGGCGGAGAACCATACTGAGGCTCCCGCTCCAAGGGATACCTCTCCCGCCACTTCCGCATTCCAGGCGATAAACACATCTTCTGCTATGTGGGGCCTTTTATTTCCTATAGCGTGTATCATGCTCCTTTCCTCTTTCAAAGAATACCCGCATGTCTAGAGTAATTCAATAGCATTGGATGGTATTTGTATGATATACTTAAGGCCATAATGGGAAAGACCTACGTATTTGTGAATCAAAAAGGGGGCGTTGGGAAAACGACCTCGGCTATCAATATTGGGGCCTATCTTGCGGAGGCAGAGAAAAGGGTGCTCCTCGTGGATTTTGATTCTCAGGCGAATCTGACGAGTGGCATCGGGGCTGATGGATCCAAGCCCGGTGTGTATGAACTTATTTCGGGGACCGCTCCTATTGACCAGGTGATTCAGGAAACCATTGTCCGAAATTTGTATGTGATCCCTTCTTCTATTAATCTTTCTGGGGCGGCCATTGAACTGGTGGATCAGGAAGGGCGGGACTTTTTCTTAAAACGAGCCCTGGAGCCGGTGCGGGAAAAGTATGATTTCATTTTGATCGATTGCCCTCCTTCGCTGGGTATTCTTACCCTGAATGGAATGGTTGCCGCCGATTCGGTACTTATCCCCCTTCAGTGTGAATATTTTGCCCTCGAAGGGCTCTCTCTGCTTTTGCAGACTATTAAGCGGATCCAGAAATCCATTAACCCTCACCTTGAAATTGGGGGTATCTTTTTTACGATGTATGACTCTCGAACAAAATTGGCCCAGGATGTAGTAAAACAGGTGACGGGTTATTTTAAGGATCGCGTTTTCAGGACCATTATTCCCCGGAATGTCCGATTGTCGGAGGCCCCCTCCCATGGGCTCCCGATTTCCCAGTATGATGCCCTGTGTGTGGGTGCCCGCAGTTATAAAAGTTTAGCCGAGGAGGTACTGGCCCGTGGCTGTTAAGCATGGTCTGGGGAAAGGGCTCGATGCCCTGTTGGCTTTGGAAGAAGAGCCAAAACAAGAGACAGGTGTATCCCGGTCCCTTACTGGTGAGGGCGGTGAAGTTCGCGTCCCGATAGAAAAAATACAGGCGAATCCTGGCCAGCCTCGAAAGGTGTTTGATGAAGAAGCGTTGCAGGAACTGGCGGCTTCCATCCGGGAACACGGCATTATCCAGCCCCTGATTGTAGAGCAAACCCCTGAGGGAAACTATCTCCTCGTGGCCGGTGAGCGGCGCTTACGGGCTGCCCGCCTTGTGGGGCTGCGGGATGTCCCGGTGATTGTCAGAAATTACTCTGATGAACGACGCCTTGAAGTTGCCCTGGTAGAAAATGTTCAGCGTTCGGATCTTAACCCTATTGAAGAAGCCCTGGCGTACAAAAAACTGATGGAAATAACGGGGCTTTCTCAGGATGAGGTTGCAAACCGGGTTGGTAAGAATCGTTCCACCGTGGCCAATGCGTTGCGGCTCCTCAAATTGCCGGAGGATATGCAACAGGCTCTTGCCACAGGGGTTCTGACCAGCGGTCACGGTCGGGCGATCCTTTCGGTAATCAATCCTGCGGATCAGCGGGTCCTCTATGAAAAAATAGTGGAAAAGGGCCTTTCGGTGCGGGAGGCAGAAAGACTTGCCCAGGAGTTAAACCGGGGGAGCAGAGCGGCACAGCCCAAAAATCTTTCCGGAACGGCGGGAAAAAAACAAGAAGGACAATCCCGGGATCCCGAGCTTGCTGCTATAGAGCAACGACTTATTGATGCTTTAGGGACGAAGGTCTCTATTCAGGGAGATCTAAAAAGAGGTGCTGTTAAAATAGAATATTATTCGATGGAAGATCTGGAACGATTGCTATATATTTTTACCCAGGGCCGTCGGTGAACAACCGCAGGAGGAGGGCTTCATGAGTTCCGTACTGGTTATAGATGACGATACCACTATTTTAGAAGTGGTAGAGGCTATTTTAGCTAAAAAAAATTACACCACCTATCGGGCTCAGACAACCTCCGAGGCCTATCATATTCTTGAAACTCAACCAATAGATCTTATTTTGCTGGATATCATTCTTCCGGGTCAGGGGGGCATGGAGTTCCTTATGGAACTCAAAGAAAAACACCCAGGTATCCCGGTTATTATTATGTCAGGGAAGGTCCGAACCGATACGAGTCCTTTTAAACACCTGGCTCTCCAGTTTGGGGCCCACTGTATTTTATCTAAGCCGTTTACGGTAGAAGAACTTCTTAAAGCCGTAGAAGTTGCATTGCGGGGTACCTGCAATTAAAATTTAATCAAACAAGAATCTTCTTGTTTAATCAACGTAGGATGGAGGAGAGAAAATGAATAAGCGGTGGGTGATGGTGGTATTGATGGCTGTGTTTTCTCTTAGTTTGGTAGTGGCTCAGAGTACCAAGTATGGCTCGATAATTTCGAGTACCACTAAAGAACAGCTTATGGACTTCATGAAAAATGAAGGGTATGCGGTCCAGCTTGATGAGGATGGAGATATCCTCTGGAAACAGGACGGGTATAAAACGTACCTCTTTTTAGAAGATGATAATACGGTAATTCTTTTTTATGTGGCTTTTAGTGATGTAGATGTTTCAGTGGAAGAGGTAAACGCCTGGAACCGGGACCATAAATTTTCCCGTTCGTATATTGATGATGAAGATGCCCTCTGTCTGGAGTCGGATCTGTGTTTAACCGGAGGGGTAACCCAGGAACGGCTACGGAGTTTCATAAAAATTTGCCGGGATGTGTTTGTAAGTTGGCGGAGTGAATTTATTTATTAATCAAATCTCCGTAATCGAGGAACTGTAAAGTTCCTCTTTTCTGAATTTTTACTCTTTTTTGATTCCTTCCCACAGGAGAATTGCTGCGGCAGCCGCTACATTAAGGGAGCCTATTCCCTCTAGAAGGGTCCGTTTCTGGGGAATAGCGACTACCCCCTGACAAAGGGACCGGATATCGGGCGGTAGTCCATGGCGTTCGTTCCCCAGTACAAGGATAAGGCGAGGTAACCCTTGTAGGTCTGAAGGAAGAAGGGCTCCTTCTTCAAGGGATGCGCCGATTATGGACCAGTCCGCTTGACTAAAGAAAGAAAGTCTTGAAGGCTCCGATACATACCAGATGGGAAGGACAAGGGTTGCCCCCATGGAGCAACGGAGGGCCCGGCGGCCCAGAGGATCTGCTCCTGAGGGGCCCAGTAAAAGGCCATCCCATCCCAGGGCAGCGGCGGTGCGGGCTATGGTACCGAGATTTTCCGCATCAATGGTATGCGGCAGGTATACCAGACGCTGGGCCTGTGGAGGGAGATCTCTTTCCGTTTCAAGGGAGGCAATAGCGGGCCGCCGGGCCAAAAGGAGCATTCCCCGATGAAAGGGGTAGCCTGTGGCTGTGCTGAGCTCTTGTTCAGAAAGGACAATAATCGGGCACGCCTGAGGGGGAATCCCCTGCCGCGACACCAGCCGCCGAGCCTCCTCTTCTGCGGAGGGGATGCAATACAAAGCAATAGGTCCCCATTCTCTGGGGGCCCTGTCCCTTTGGTATCGTTCCAAAACCCGTTCTACCAGGAGTCGTCCCTCTGCGACAAGAAGCCCTTCCCGTCGCAGATCCCGGTCAGGAAGGGAGAAAGGCTGTTCTCCTCCGGGCCTGGCGATACCCTCATAGGGTGATGAGGGCATCCCCTGCTCCTACAGTCGTACCTCTTCTGGTTTAGGGAATCCTGCTATACACTTCAGGGATTCCTGTAATTCTTCGTTGGTAAACTCATAATCCTGTAATTGGCCGCTCAAATACTTGTCGTATCCTGCTAAGTCCATGAGGCCATGTCCAGAAAGGTTAAAAAGGATTACCCGTTCTTTCCCTTCCTCTTTGGCTTTAAGGGCTTCCCGAATTGCCATGGCAATGGCATGGCTCGATTCTGGGGCGGCAATAATTCCCTCCGTTCGAGCGAAGGTTACTGCGGCCTGATAGCATTCAAGCTGATGGACCGCCCGGGCTTCTACGAGGCCTTCGAGGACCGCCTTAGAAACTAAGGGGGCCATCCCATGATATCGGAGCCCTCCAGCGTGGATGGCGGGGGCGATAAATTCGTGCCCCAGGGTATGCATCGGGAGAAGGGGTGTCATGCCTGACATGTCTCCAAGATCGTAGGCGAAAACGCCCTTTGTTAGGCTGGGACACGAGGCGGGTTCTACGGCAATAATATTGATATTAGCTCCTTCTATCTTATCCTTGACAAAAGGAAAAGCTAGCCCCGCAAAGTTGGATCCCCCACCCACGCAGGCGATGACCGTGTCTGGTGTGCGTTCCCCGATCTTGGCCAGTTGTTTTTTAGCTTCCTGCCCAATGATGGTCTGATGGAGCATCACGTGGTTTAAAACCGATCCGAGGGCATACTTGGTAGAGCCGCTTTTGTCGCTTACCGCTTCTTCTACGGCTTCACTGATAGCAATGGCGAGGGAACCAGGACAATTGGGGTCTTTGGCTAATACGGCCCGACCTGCTTCGGTAAAAGGACTAGGACTGGGAACGCAGACTCCGCCCCAGGTTTGCATCATAAGCTTTCGGAAGGGTTTTTGTTCAAAACTTACCTTTACCATGTATACCTTACATTCCAGCCCCATAAGGGAACAGGCAAAAGAAAGGGCGCTTCCCCATTGCCCTGCCCCTGTTTCAGTGGTAAGCCGCTTTACTCCGGCCACTTTGTTATAGTAGGCCTGGGCGACGGCAGTGTTTGGTTTGTGGCTTCCCGCAGGGGATACGCTTTCGTTCTTAAAATAAATCCGCGCAGGGGTGCCCAAAGCCCGTTCTAGGGCAACCGCGCGATGCAGGGGACTGGGGCGCCAGCGGGCGAGGATCTCCAGAACTGGTTCAGGAATATCAATCCAGCGTTGGGTTGACATTTCCTGTTCTATTAAGTTCATGGGGAAAATGGCGGCCATCATCTCGGGTTTTACCGGTTTCCCATCTGGACCGAGGGGCGGTAAAAGGGGCGTCTTAAAGTCGGCGGCTAAATTGTACCACTGGCGGGGCATTTCCGATTCTTCTAAAACAACCCGGATAGACTTGACGGGTTTATTATCGATACTAGCCATGAATAGTCCTCCTGTTTCTATAAACAGAGTCATCCTATCATGACCGGTAAGAAATGGCAAGAAAAATATATCCCCATATTGTTTTGTAGACAGACATGATATTCCGCGGAAAATGGGGACTGAAGGGCCGATCCCTTTTACCAGTCCCCTCAAAAATTGTTATTTGTTAGGTGTTAAGGTGCCACCACCAGCGAGTTGGTATGTTTTGCCTGCAAGGTATTTGTTATGGGTATCCAGTGCATCATACTTGATTGTATATCCTTTATTTTGGATACGAGATTGAAGATCCGTGAAGGAATTGATGGATCCAAAATAGCGTACCTCCGAATCTCCGGTAACTTCCCAAAGGCTTGATGCTTCAAGATCTATAGCAGCCCCCTGGATGGACCCTTTGAACTGGCTTTTCCCGGTAAGCCTTATAAGGATACTACTTCCCTTTTCTGCTATTATGAGACCTTCCATTTCTTGATCCTTGACAGTCATGATGACGTTTCCTCCATTTTTACCTGGGATCCCCCACCGATCAGATCCTGCCTTGATAAGGATGCCAGAGGTTCCTGTTAGTTGTACATTCTCCAGATATACCTGTGCTTCGGTATTAGTAACATAAAAGAGGGGCCCTTCCTTTGCTTCTAACTGTCCCCCAATCATAGAGAATTGGGCAATACCTTGTTCCGCATCTCCAGAAAAACTTTGATACAGCATTACGCCGGCTTTTTTGTGTCCTATAAGCTCTACCTCCTCAAGCTTGATAGAATTCTTCCCTTCTACCACGGCTCCTTCTGAACCATAGGCTACGAGCCGAGAATTCTTCACTTCGATAGTACCGGTAGAATATATTCCCGGCGATCCTTCTCCACGGGTTTCTACTACCGATTCGCTTATCTGAATGATTCCCCTACCCCGATCTGTGGCGATACCCGCACTATGGGCACCTCTGGTTGAAATAACAAGGCCAGTTCCTTCAATATACCCCCCTTCTGTGGCATCTACCCCGCGGGAAGAATTCATGGTTGTTTCAACTTTAACTCCTTTGAGGGAGATTTTGGTGCCAATACCGGTGGCAAATACTGCATTTGCCCCATCGGCATTGCTGAAAATCTGGGAATTTTCAACCTGAACTTCGGATTCCTCTGTTCCTAACAACACTGCGTTCAACCCAAAAAAATTACTCCCCTCCTCAGAGGTAGTATTTCCCCCGATTTTCTGAAGGTTCAGGTTTCTGAGGATTCCCTTACTGCTATTCCGAAAATAGAGGGCCGACGTATTTGCTTTTGATGAAGTGATGGTTGTATTTTCGAGATAATAATCTTTTGTAGTAACCGTAAGAACGGCTGTTATAAGTTTTATTATGGTGTTCTTGTCTGCTATTTGCTGTGGCATGGGGCCCGGTGTGCCGGGGGCACCTCCCGGATTTCCTTGTGCCATTGGTGGTTGTTTGCCGAACCCATCTGGTGGCTTGGTCCCTGAAAAACCTCCTTCTGGTGGGGCCGGAGGAGTGCCATTCCCCAAGGCTGGCGAAGGCCCGCCTTGATAATTTCCTTCCTGATTATGGGTCCCTTTATTACGGGGTTCTGTGTGGGTACAAGAAAAAACAAACAGCATACCGAGTAGTATGCCCTTTTGAAATAATCTTGACTTTTTCATGGATTCCTCCCGGAGGTTACTCATAAAAGTAACCTATAAAATGGTAAGCCAGCGACGCTGGTCTCGGAATATGTTCTCTATCATGAAAAGATGGGCTGTAAAATAAAAGCGAAGGAGTTAACAATGGGTAAAAAGAAGGTAAAATTACCTTTTTTGTGCTATAAAAAAGATATGAGGAAACACTTTTTTATTTTCATTTTTTGTTCTCTGATTTTTGTCCGTGGAATTCCTGGGTTTGCTGAATCGGTGCTCCCTTTTACGTTTCAGCTTCCTCAGGACCCCTGGGCTTTCCCCGAAAAAGGGGTACAGCTTACCGAAAAAGCAAAGGCCTTCCGATTTGAATTAAAAACCCGTGAAAAAGTAAATGGAGTTACCTGGATAGAAACCTACCAGGATATCCAAGCTCGACTCCCTCTTTCACTGGAAGCCTTTCTTACTGTTTATTTGGATTTTGAAGGGCAGGTAGGTTTTATGCCTCGTCTGGCAAAAATCCAGGTGCTAGAGCGGTCTCCCTCTGAATATAGGGTTCGGCACCGATACGAGGTAAAAATTCTGGGATACGTGTATCCTTCTGAATATGAGATGTATTACCGGATAGAGTCTTTTCCGGCGGAGAACAAAGTGTGTATCCGCTGGTCCTTTGTAAATTCCGATGGGACCCTTGGGGGGGCTGAAGGGGGCTGGTTCCTCCAGGAAATAGAGGGCCCGGGAGGTAAGGAACTTTTAGTGCGCAACCTGAATATAGGGCTTGTACGAAAGGATTTCCCCCTTCAGGAGCAGATTATGAGTCTTGTGGGGGCCGGTGAATTGGAAGGCATTGTACGGGCCCTCTACAAAGAAGCCCTCCGCCGGGGGTTGCGGTAAAGAGCCGTTTCAGCTGAACCCCCGCGGTGAATGGTGTGGGCGCCCTGCCGCTCCACCTGAACCCTTGCGGTGAATTGTGTAGGCCCCCTTTTTCTACCTGTATAAAAAATACGGTGGCCGACACCTTTTACCATGTGCCGGTTTGGTAAAATCAGCGAGCGACACCTTTTGCCGGAGCCAACTTTATAAAAGCGGCCGCCCACAGCTTTCGCTGGCTGCTAGCTTTATAAAAAATCGGCGGTCAGCAGGTTCTACTGGCCGCCAGCTTTGCAGAAGTCTTGGTTGTTAGTTTTTTTAGCGACCTCCGGGTTTCTGGAAACGTTATGAATGCTTAGCCTGTTTTCATTTTCTGCAGGTTTTTACCGGAACAGAAGACTTCCTAAATACGGCAGGGCAATAAAATTCCCCAGGGCTCCGCCGAGGGAGGAAAGGAAAAACACCAGGAGGGCCCGGCTGATGCGATTGCGGTAAAAACCCCGAAGGCTCCCTAAGTCCCGGTGTAAATTTTCCATGTCCTGGACCCGGGGCCGCCGAAGAAACGCCTGTACGACCCCGGAAAAAAGTCCCACCCCAATAAAGGGATTTAACGTGGCAATAGGGGCCCCCACGAAAGACACGAGTACTGCCAGGGGGTGCCCAAGGGCAATGACGGTTCCTAGGGCGGCCAGGGAACCATTTAACAGGAGCCAGCGGAATAACATATCAAGACTGGCGGATGTTCCAGAACGGAAGAACCCTGCAAGAAGGAGCAGAATGATTGCAGCAGGGATAAGCCAGGGCAGTATTTTGTTACTCCAGCCAGGGGGTGGAAGCCGTTCTAGTTCTGCGATATCTACGGATTTGTTTCCCTGTGCAATTTTTTCTAGATGGGTTTGAACTCCCGCAAGATGTCCTGCCCCCAGGATGGCCAGCACCTTTTTCCCGGGGCTTGCCCAAATTTTAGCCGCCAGATACTGGTCCCGCTCATCGATGAGGGTTTCTTTTATTTCGGGAAGGTATTCGGCCAGTTCCTCCATCATGCCCCCCAGTTCGTTTTGTTGTTTAAGCCGTTCGATATCCTCTGCTTCCAGGTTTTCGCTGGTAAAGGCGCTGGCAATAAGGCTCGCCAAAAGCTTGTTTTTGCTCCAGAACCCACAGCGGGCCCAGGCGCGTTTCAGTGTCTGTTGTACTTCCCGATCACAGAGGGAAAAGGGAATGCCCCGTTCCTGAGCCGCTTCGATGGCGGCCCGCATTTCATCTCCCGGTTTTATTCCCAGCTGTTCTCCGAGCCGCCGTTGAAAGCTTGAAAGAATGAGATTTGCTAAAAGGAGAAAGCCCTTCCCTTCTTTGAATACCCTGATAAGATCGAGCCCTGACCATTGATCGGGGTGCATCATGGCGTGGTAGCGGCCTTCATCAAGTTCTACACATACCCGATCTGGTTGGTAGCTTTCGATGGCTTCCCGTACTTCCTGAATACTTTGCTGAGAAACATGGGCGGTTCCCAATAACAGGAATTCCCGATCTTGCAACATCAGTTTTACCTGCGTTTCTTGATTCATTGATTCTCCTCGATGGTTTCCAGGGCTTCTAGAAACCGTTTGAATAATTGTTCCTCTCCTGGGTAAAGAGAAGTATAGATTGTTCCCCCTGCCATATGGTCATGGCCCCCGCCTTCTCCGATTCCTGCCAGGGCTCGTTTTATGAGCGCCGCAGCGGATATTTCGGGGCTCCGACTCCGGACTGAAATGTGACAGGTTTCACCGCCTGTTTCTGTGATTACACTGAGCCGTATTTCTTTAAATCGCAAGAAAAAGTCAGCCATGATGGAGATAAGCTCCTGGCTGCAATCTTCCGAAAGGACCGTAAAAAAAAGGCCCCGCTGGATTCTTGCCTGTTGAATGGCCCGGGAAAAGGTGGGTAAATCTTGAATCGAAAGGGAAGAACGGGCAAGGCGGGTAGCAAATTGCCAGTCTGCGCGGAAAAAAAGCCGGTGATGGGCGTTAAGGTCCGCGGGACTTACCCGGCGGGAAAGGAAATCTGTATCAATCTGGATACCTAACAAGAGTGTTGTAGCGGTATCCCGATCCGGAACGGTTCCTGCTTCATCCCAGTAGTCGGCAATAATACTCGAACAAGCTCCGTAACTGGTGCGAATATCCTGAAAGGAACAACCGAGGATTCCCGGGTTAGGGTGGTGATCTATCACGCCAAGAAGATTTTTGGTAAGGGGACGGGCATTGGCGTTATTAGGACTTCCATCGATGATAATACAGGGGGAATTTACGGTGATGGATTCCTGTTTCTCTTTTTGTATCTGGATCAAAGGAATGTGAAAGGAGTGAATCATCGATACAAGAGAATGGCTGCGGAGTTCTCCGCGATGGAGAATTTGGGTCGCATAGCCGTGAACCTCTAAGAGCCGCTGTAATCCAAAGGCGCTTGCCACCGCATCATGATCGGGAAAGTCATGGGGTTGAATTATAAGCGGAATGGCGCCCTTATTTGTTTCTGTATCGATGAGCCGTAAAAGAGTTGCAAAAGAAGCTACCCGTGCCATTATGAATACCGTGGCATTCCTTTACTTAGAGCTCCCCGTTTTACAATCCATATGCTCCCAGGGCCCATTCATTCAGTCGCCACTCTATAATACTACGGCGATTCATTTCGCGTACCATGAGGTGGAATTTCTGGGCCAATGAATGGGTCCCCTTTATTGCATAATACTGGGCAAGATAATAGAGCATTCGGGCTTTTGTGTCGAGGTTAGTTTGTTTATCAATGCGCACGGCAATGTCGGTATCCCCACTCTGGTCATGGTACAGGCGAACCATATACCATTCAATCGATTCCCGGGGAATGGTGGGTAAAAGGGTTGCCAGAAATTCCTTTGCCCCCTTTGTATTTGTGGATCGTAACCAGCAGAGGGCCCCCAGGAGAGCATAGTTGGTGTGAGAAGGGGACTGTTTATAAGCCGCAAGGAAGGCATCCCGGGCCTGCTCCCAACGACCATCTCTCATGCGGAGTATGCCAAGGCCCTCAAAGGCAAAATAATACTCGGGTTTTAACTGGGCAAGTTTTTCGTATGCCCTTTCCGCACCCGCATAGTCATCAAATTCATCTTTTATTCCCGCAATGTACACATAGGCTAAGAAATAATCCGGTTTTAAGAATGCCGCCCTTTCATAGGCTGCGAGGGCTTCTTGCTTTTTGCCCTGGTCGAGGAAAATATTTCCCTTATCCATGAGGATCCAGTAGTCGTTGGGTAACAGCCTTTCCGCTACTTCGATATCCCGCTGGGCTTCAAGAAGGAATCCCGTTTCTCGGTATAATCGGGCCCGTTCTAAGAACGGATTGTACCAGGTGGGGTACGCCTCTATGGCCGTATTGAAAGCTGTTTCCGCGGCCTTGTAGTCTCGATAGTACCGACGGACCCGTCCTTTCCCTACCAAAGCATCTCCGTTTTTCGGATCGAGGCTCAGGGCTTTATCATAGTAGGTCTCTGCCAGTTTGTACGTTTTGGTTTCATACGCGAGGTTTCCCAGTTCTGCGTAGGCCGCTGCAAAGGCAGGATCTACCTTAACTATCTGTTCTAAACGATTCTTTTCTTCCTTGGTGTTTCCCGTTGCTCGTTCGAGCATCGCTATACTGTATAGCGCATCCCGATCGGAAGCATTTTGGCTCAATAGGGTAGAAAGAACCTCGCGGGCTTCTGAATACTGGGCGGCAGAGATAAGAATATTGGCCTGTAGCAGTTGGATATCCCTGCTTTTTTGTTCTTCCTCGGGAAGCTCCTTAAAGAGGGCGAGGGCTTTTTTAAAATCTCCCTTTTCCAGAGCCTGGTATACATCCTGGAGGACCTCCTTGCTACTCCGGGGCCCCCTGGGAACTTCTACCGGTGGTTTCTCCGGTTTTTCTGGTATTCTCTCGGGAGGAGTAGTCCCGCAGGAAAACAGAACAAACCCTCCGAGGGTTATTATGATGAGAGGTATGCCGGGGCAACAACCTCTCATAGTGTTTCTTACTTTTTGGGGTATCCCTTTATTTTGCTGGTCTTGAAATTTCTTTGCTTCTGCCATACTAATTCCTTTTACTAGCTTGTCGGTACATTGTGGTGAAACTTAAAGAGTAAGGGATGGTAGTATAAATGAAACGAAATGTTTTTTTAAGAGTCCTGGGAATTACCAGTCTCTATATACTCATTTTTATCAGTCTTGTGTTCATTCAATTTGTGAAACATACCTCCTTTACTCACCTGGTGGGGGCCATGGTGGTCTCTGGTAACTATCGAGACTTGGGGGAACTGAAAAAGACGGGCAAAAATGTCTCCTTTTTCCTGGAAAAAGGAATAAAGGTGGTTTTTGGGGGAGTAGAATTCCTTTTGTTTCCCGACCAGGGCTTTGAAGGCTTTGATGGACAGGGAAAATTACAGGATCTTGTGGCAACAACCATGACCCTTGGAGAGGATGACGTTCGAATCGGCCTTACCAGGGGCGGAGAAATTCGATTTAAGAGTGTGTATTCCAGTGGAGTTCCTTCTCTTTCTATTCAAGGGACCTTACCTGAAGGGTATACGGAGGTTCGTATCCCCTTTAGGGTAATTCGTTCAGCCCATCTCGTTTCGGGTGAACGGGGCACCATGCTGGTGAAACAGGGTGAAAAAACCTATGTGTTTAGCAGGGGAGCGGTTGACTATGGCAAGCGATTACTGAGCCTTCGACGAAATGATCCCCTGGCGCTTTATGGGGTGTTGCCGGAACGGAAGGGATTTAATCCGCAAGAATTCACGATAGCAGAAGGGATAGATAAAAATCTTTTTAACGCCCTGCGGGGCCAGGTAGTAAATAGCTGGATGACCCAGTGGGAACGGATGATGGGAGAAAATCCTGATGAGGATACCGTACTGGCGTACGTTACCGAATCGGTGCAACGCGGTACATATCGGCAAGCGGTTGCCACCATATCGCCCCTGTTTCTTGAAGGAACTGCAAGGACCTACCGTTCTAGTGCATTCTTGGGACGTCTGGATGCAGGTTTGCGTTCCCTTTCAGCCTATGAACGGGACTATTTAAGTAAAATTTCCCGGCTTGCAAACGAAAAATCGTCGGACCTCTTATCAGAAGAGCGCGTTGTGTATCAACTTGCCCTGCGGGGGAACCGGGCTCTTCTTTCTGATGTGGCTACCATTGCCAAAAGTATAGATCCCCCCTCTATTACTCTTCCCCTTGCTTGCGGAATTCTTGAAGGATGGGTAGATTGGAAAACCTTTGCTGATGGTGATATGAATCGTGTTCTATTTGAAGCAGGAGGGGAAAATCCCTTCGAGCGCTTGCTTGATCAGGCCCGTTTTGTTGTGGCCGGCGCTCTTGTAAAAGTGGGAACTGACATGGTATTTGCCGAAAGGGACAAAAAGATAGACATCCTTTTTAACTGTCGCCTTGGCAAGGCCCTTGTTAATTATGGAAATAGTTCTGGTTTGCGAGAATGGTCAGATATAGGTTCCAGTATTTTAGCCTCCGTATTAAAAAATAGTAAGATAGGTTCTTTTATAGCCGCCGTGTTTCCGCTTCCTGCTTCTGGAGAGATGTCCCTGAGCGGAGGAGAGGGCCAACTGCGGTATGCCCGTCTCTATCCCTATGTGGTGGATCAGGATGTGTACTATCCACGACGGGTTGCCTTCCCGGGGCTCCCTGTAGGGGGAATCTGGGCCTGGACTGGTGGCGGGAGCCTGCGGGCCAGCTACGAAGGGAATGTACTCTCCATAGCGGTAAATTTTCCCGAAGGAGAAACCCATTATATGCTTATTCGGGGTATCAGGTCCTTTACGAAGCTTCAGCTGTATAACATCGATTATCGTACCGATCCCCGTTTTGAACGCTATGATTCTTCTGGATGGGCCTATTCAGAATCGGAACAGACCCTTCTTGTGAAAATGAAACACCGGACAAATACCGAATATATTCGGATTTATTATTAAAATTGAAATTGAAGGAACTAATGGTGAATTCCTCAGGTGTTACCTCGCCCCAAATGGTGGTAGATGGCCATTGGTTTGCCGGTCTTTTAGAACCGGTGGAGTGTCTTTTTATTCGGCATGGAGAAAGCGAAGGGAACCAGGAGGGAATTTTTCAGGGACGGCGCGACTATTCTCTTACTCAGCGAGGTCGAGAACAGGCCCGTCGGCGGGCCGCTTCTTTTGAAAAGTATCCCTGGTATAAGACGCCGGAACGGGTGCGGGTTTTTACCTCTCCCCTTGCTCGGGCCCGACAAACGGCGGAAATTATTTCTGAGACCTGTAGGTTTAATCCGCCGGAGGTGCTGGATGCCCTTATGGAACTGGATGTGGGAATCTGGACGGGACAACAGATACGCCGAATAAAGGAAGAAGAAAAGGAGCAATGGGAGCAATTTCGCCATATGAGTTGGGAAGGGGTGCCTGGGGCAGAAAAGATCGATTCCCTCTATAACCGGGCCCTCGCGGTGTGGGCCCACCTCAGCGCTGTGGCGCAGGGAAAAGTGGGGGCGGATTCTCAAGATTCTTCCGCGGCCCTTCTTCCTCGGGCCCTTATCTGTATCACCCATGGGGGAATGCTCCAATGGCTCGTCAAGGTGACCTTTGGATATCGTTCCTGGTTTCCCCTTTTACCGATCCATAATGTAGGTCTGTATCGTTGCCGGATAGAACCGGTGAGCCCTTCTTTTGCGCTCCTCTCGTGGCTGGAGCTTGACAGCCCCCTCGAATAAGTACCTAAAAGAAGAAAGGGTTTTGTACGAGTTGTCCTCAAACATTTCTGCTTTTAGAAAGATCGGTATGAGGGGCCTTTTGTGACGGATCAAGGATGTCTCTACTTTTCTTACAGGAGTTCGGGTCCTGCCTGTTCCATAAGTTCTGCCCGTTCTTCGTCGCTGTCGGCGATGATGCTTGCCGCAAGATACCGGGCTACCACTGATTCGGTCGTGTATGCGCCCATGGGGACCGCCCCTTCTTTCCACAATTCTCGGGAGGTACTGTATCCTGAAAAATCAACCAGCCCTTCCTGCTGACTGGTACAATAAAAACGAACCTGTTTTTTTCGGCCGATAGTAAGGGCCCGCCGTAAAGAATAGGGCCCTTCCCGGAAACCCGCAGTACCTGTATCGTAGAGTTCCAAAAAGAAAGTTCGTACCCCCTGGTCCATCAGTACGGTAAGATAATCTGAACGAAGACCAGGGTAAATTTTGATAATGCACATGGAATTAACCGCTTCTTCCAGCAGCTGGGTGATAACGTACTGATCGGCTTCAAGGGGGCCGGTAAGCAATGATGAACCACTGAAGATGGGGCTCCGCATGTTCCAGTTGCGAAATCCATCGGAACCAATTCGTTCAAACTTCAGGTTGAGGGGTGAAAGGACCGTCCCGCCGTAGACCACATACACCCCCCGTTCTTTCTCCATGGCGAGCTGGATAGCCTTTCCCATGGTTTGGGCCGCTTCGGGTGAGCGGTCCGGCGAAGTAGAAGATGCGGCCAGAACAATCGGGACTCCCGCATCCGCAAAGAGCCAGTACAAAAGAGCCGCCGTATAGGGAAGGGTATCGGTCCCATGGGCCACCACTATCCCATTGGCGGTTCCGGAATTGATTCGTTCTGAAATGGTGGTGATAAGGGCCGCCCAGTCGGAAGGGATTATCTCTTCTGAGAGGATCCGTCCCACCTGGATTGATTCAAAACGGATGCGGGAGTCCCTGATTTTATCACTCAATAGTTCCCGCAGAATTCGTTCGTCCCCGCTTTCCACAGTGCCGTCTTCACTGGTTTTCCCTGAAATGGCCCCCCCCATGGAAAGAACGTACACTAATGAGACGGATAATTTTTCTTTGAGGATTTCCTTAACAAGGGTTGGCTCCGCAAGCCCCCCCGATTCGCGCATGATGCGCCCCGTTAGGAACCGAATGGGTCTTGCGTCTCCTTCCCGAACCCGTCGAACTTCTTGAGGATTATCCTGAATAACCTTATCTACAATAGTGCTAATGATTTCTTTATCGGTAAGTTGTTCCCATCCCCGCTCACCAATGATAGCTTCGGGGTCCTTTTTTTCTTCTAAAACCGCCGTAATGGTCTGTTTTGCTATGCCCCCGTGAATCCGTTTTTCTCGGAGCATTTTAAAAATGCTGGCTAAACGCTCGGGGGTGAGGGCCGATTCAAAGGGTGTGGTGCCGAGTCGGCGGAATTCTTTTACGATGTACGAACTCATCCACTGGGCAAGGTCCCGGGGCTCCACTCCCAGGGCAGTAACCGCTTCAAAATAATCGGCCCGACTTTTTTCGTCACAAATGAATTCTGCCAGAGGAAGGGAAAGCCCATACTGTTCTATAAAGCGATTCCGTCTGCTTTCAGGGAGTTCTACGGTAAGATTTTCCAGGACCTGCAGAACTTCCGGACCCGGGGTATAGGGGGGAATCCCTTCAAGGGCCACGAAACGTGCTTTGGCTTCCTGTTTTCTCTTCTGGAAGGATTCGGTGGCGTTCTTTGTTTCATTCCAGAGGCGGCTTTCGGGAAGCACCGTGCCACCATTGGTGATAATCTCTTCTTGCCTGCTTAGTTCTACATTGATAGCCTTTCGTACAAAATTAAAGGAGTTCAGGTTGCGCAGTTTAACAAATGAACGGGGATACTCGGGATACGGGGCGAGGGCCACATGGGCGTTACAGCGAATCACGCTTTCCACGGGAACCCCCGATATCAGTTCCAGATACTGAATTCGGCACCGCAGATCGGAAAGGAAAACCTCCGCTTCTTCTCCAATTTCAAAGTCCGCTTCGGTACGGATCCGAAGGCTTGGCATCCCGGCGGTAGAATAATCCATCCGGGTTTCTCCGCCCGAATGGGTCAGGCGACCCGCGTCTTCTTCGATGCGGATTTCAGTGATCCGAATTCGTTTTTTGCGACGATGAAATACTATATCCATGAAGCCGTCGGTCCCAATCTTTAAGGACAGTTGCGAGAGATGATAGGTAGGGGGCAGCTCAGGGGTGGTGGTGTTTTTTTCGTACCGAGGCGCTGGGATAAGGGTGCATCCCAGAGAACGTGCGATGGTATATGCTTTTTGGGCTGCCAGAGGATTCAGTTGGGGGATGGCCCCCGTTTCTCCCCGGCAAACAGGACACGATTGGGGAACCCCATCGGCTTGATACGTGCAAGGACAGAAAGCCTTTACTCCGGAAAGGAGCAATACCCGGACTTCTAAAAAAATGTAAGATTTTAACACGCCCGCCCTTCCTTCTCTAAGGTGGATAAAATACTATGCGTTCCCGTTCCAGGCCTGTCAATACCATATTTGACATTTCTGGCCGCATAGGCTAATTTTGTAGGGTTATGTATAAGGGAGAATTTGTGCTTAAAAGGGATTTTCCAAGAATTCATTTTTATGATCAGGATTTTGTAGATATTTATGATAGAACCTGGGCATGGATACAGGACTCCTGGCGGGAGGTAGAAAAGAGTCCGATTAAAGGAAAATTTTTTGCCTACCCTTCCAGTACGGTGGTGGAACAGCATGAGGCCATTTTTTCCTCTTTTTTTCTGGTCTATTCGAATCGGGTTTTCCAGGCCCATCCCACCCTTGATATTTTTTATGAACGGCAAGAACCGTCGGGGGCAATTCGCTGTGCCTATGACATCATGACGGGGACGCCGGTCACTGCTCCTGAAAATCCCGAGGGTCTGGGGCTTCCCCTCTTTGCCTGGGCCGAGTTTAACCTGTACCACAAGTCGGCTAACAAAAAGCGAGTTAAGGAAGTGGTCCCCGTTCTCCATCGATACATGGAATGGATCGATAGCCGGTTTAAGCAACCCAATGGTTTGTATGCCGTACCCCTGTCGGCAACCCTCATGGAAAATGCTCCCCGTCAAGAAGCCTATTACCTGGTAGATTTTAATACCATGATGGCGGTAAATGCCCTGTACATGTCGGCCCTGGCGGATATCTTGAATGATAAGGAGGCGAGCTTTCAGTATAAGCGGCAGTACTTTGGGCTTAAGACCCGGATCAATTCTCTTATGTGGGATGGGGATGATGGGTTTTATTATGATCTGGATAAGAATGAGCAGCGAATAAAAGTAAAGACCATCGCGGGTTACTGGCCCTTGCTCGCCGAATTACCCAATGACGATAAGGCGGAAAAGCTTATTGAAAAACTTACGGACCCCACCTTTTTTGGGAGTCCCCATCCCTTTCCCACAGTGGCTTTAAATGAGCCATCCTTTGAAGAACGGGGAAATGGTTACCGGGGCAGCGTGTTCCCCTACCTTACCTTTATGGTGATAAAGGGGCTCCAGAAGTATCAGCGCTGGGATCTTGCCCGGGAATGTAGCATCCGGCATCTGTATTTTGTACTGGATTCCATGAACCCCGATGGTAATCATCACAAGGGGAATCTCTGGGAAGCCTATCTCCCCAAGAAGGAAGGGCCTGCCATGTGGGAAGGAAAGTCCTTTTTCCCCCGGCCCAACTATCTTGCCTTTGCCGCCCTGTCTACCATTTGTCTTACCATCGAAAATGTTATTGGACTCGAGATTTCTTTGCCCCGCAAAACGGTAGATTGGTATATTCCCAACCTGGAAATCATGGGAATAGAAAATCTTTCCTTAAAACGAAACATGATCACCATCCTTTCTAATAAAAGTGGTCGGGGTTGGGAAATCCACATGGAAAGTGAAAAACTTTATTATTTTACTATCAACATTTTAGGGAAGAAGAAAAAAACCCTTCCGATTCCCTCAGGGAAATGTTCGATGCTGATAGATAAACTGTAAAAAGCATAGAAATCAGCAAAGAAGGGCGCTCTTTTTGAGTGGTGGGGACCCCGTTTTTCATCAAAATTTAACCGAAAGGGGGCTTTTACGAAGGGCCCCCTTTTTTATACACTAAACGTATGGCAAGTGTTTCGTATCGGCTTATGGCTATCATCGAAATTGGATCCACCGGTATTCGTTTGCTCGTGGCAGAACTCTTTAAGAATGGACAGTGGCAGGTGGTGGATCGGGCGAGTAAGCCTGTTTCCCTGGGACGGGATGTGTTTACCGATGGAAATATCAGTCGCGAAACCCTTTTAAATTCTATTGCGGTTCTAAAAAGCTATAAAGAACTTATAAACGGGTGGGGCATTAAAGATGGAGATGTCCATGTAATTGCTACGAGTGCCCTGCGGGAAGCCCGGAACCGGGATATGTTTATTGACCGGGTTTTTTTGCAAACCGGCTTTACCATAAATGTGGTAGAAGGCATAGAAGAAAACCGGCTCATGTACGTGGCTGTGAAATGGGCCCTGGGGCACGATCGCCCTCAATTTAATCGATCCAACTCGGTGATCATCGAAGTTGGTGGGGGTTCTACGGAACTCATGCTCTTGCGCCGGGGGAAAATGGTGGCGGCCCACAGTTTGCGACTGGGGACCATTCTTATAGATCAGCAGGTTCGTCAATCCTTTGGAACCCCCCATTATCTTAAACGGTATCTGACAGAATGTGTGTTGAATACCTGTGAATCCCTCACCAAAGAGATGGACCTCCGGCATGTGCGGACCTTCATTGTGGCCGGTTCTGATGCCCGTTTTGTGGCGAATCGCTTTGGCCTTGAGATAAATAAAAACTGCTGGATTATTGGTCGCCAGGTATTCATCGATTTTGTGGATCGGATCGAAAATTATTCGGTAGAAGAATGTGTACAAAAACTCAGGATCCCCTATGCAGAAGCGGAAGGCATTATTCCGGGGCTGTTGACATACAAGCTTTTTCTTGAGCAAACCAGTGCCACCGAGGTGATCGTTCCCAATGCTTCTATTCGGGAAGGAATGCTGATTACCCTGGCCTCGGGGATAGAAAGCGATCTGCAGGAAGAATTTTTTTCTCAGATTATTGCCTCGGCGATCAACCTCGGTCGAAAATACCGTTTTGATGAAGAACATGCCCGTCATGTGCGGATGCTTGCGCTTCGCCTCTTTGATGAACTGCGGCCTATCCATGGGCTGGAACGCCGTTCCCGGCTCTTTCTGGAAATAGGGGCCCTGCTCCATGATATCGGTATGTTTATTCGGAGTTCGGGGCACCATAAACATAGTCAGTACATTATTGCCAATTCGGAGATCTTTGGGTTGCACCAGGATGAACTTAATATCATTTCTAATGTGGTGCGGTATCACCGTAAGGCTCCCCCTAATTCAACCCATATTGCCTATCTGGCCCTTCAGCGAGAAGAGCGGATCCTGGTGCTTAAATTGGCGGCCATCCTTCGGATTGCGGATGCCCTCGATCGGGGCCATGCCCAGCGAATCCGGGACTTTACCCTGGAAATACGGGATGATACGATCCTTATTCGGCTTTCTGACGAACAGGACATAACCATGGAACGAATAGGGATAGAAGAAAAGGCGGACCTTTTTATGAATGTATATGGGTACCGGGTGTTGTTGGCCTGAAAGTGAAGGGGAGCAAGGACGGCTCCTTTCTTTATATGCAACGGATGGATATACGGGACTTCTGGATATAAAGGGAAAATAATTTTATGGAAGAGAAGAATGTTTTTTTTAGTCGGGACTTATCCTGGATTGATTTTAACGAACGGGTTCTCTATGAAGCCTTACGAAAAGATGTGCCCCTTCTGGAGCGACTCAAGTATCTTATCATCGTTTCCTCTAATTTTGACGAATTTTTTATGATTCGTATTGCGACCCTAAAACGGGCTCTGCGGTCAGGGGCGGGGCCCGATATTTCGGGGCTTTCCATAGAAGAACAATTGCGCCGGGCGAGGGAAAAAATCCAATCTATTGTGGAACGACAATATGTCTGTTTACAGGAAGAGATTTTGCCCGCCCTTGTTCGTTCAGGCTTAGAATTGCTTCGAGCCGAAGAGTACTCAGAGGAACAGGCCCAGTATCTGGAACACCTCTTTATGAATCAAGTGTATCCTGCGCTAACACCCCTGAGGATGAAGGCGGGAGAAGAGGTGCCCACCATAGGAAATCTTAAACTGCATGGAGCTTTTCTGCTGGTCCCCCAGGAAACTGTGGCCGCCTCATCTAAGCCAGGACCGTCGGAAAATGGTTCGGCCATGGCTGATGAAACATCCGAACCCCTCCCGGTGATAGTCCAGATTCCTTCGAGCATTGAGCGCCTTATCTGGCTTCCCCCCAGTAAAGAGGGGGTCCGCCAATGCACCTTGCTGGATGAGGTGCTTCTCCGCTGGGGATATCTCCTTTTCCCGGGGTATGCTATTCGGGAATCAATGCTGTTTCGGATTACCCGGGATGCGGATATCTCGGTAGATGAAGAGCGGGATGAGGATTTTATCGAGGCTATGGCGGAGGTGCTTCGGAACCGGGAACGGTCTGCTCCTGTGAGGATGGTTTGCTCTTCTACAAGTACAAGCTTACGTGCTATCATCCAGGATCTTCTTGCCCTTGGAGATGAGGATGTCTATGTTACCCCCCATCCCATCGATATACCGGCCCTGATGCCCCTCATTCATGTGAAGGGCTTTGAAGGATTGAAATATGAAGCCTGGACCCATTACTGGCCACCGGCTTTACCTGAAGAAGGGCCCCTGTGGGATCGGATTCGCCAATCGGATGTTCTCTTGTATCATCCGTATCATTCTTTTGATCCGGTGGTGCGGCTCCTGCAAGATGCGGCGACGGATCCCCGGGTGGTGGCGATAAAGATTACCCTGTACCGTACCAGTGGGGATTCGCCGATAGTTCGGGCCTTAGAGCAGGCAGCGCGGAATGGTAAACATGTTACCGCCGTAGTGGAACTTAAAGCCCGGTTTGATGAGGAACAGAATATCACCTGGGCAAATCGGCTCGAAGAAGCGGGGGCCATCGTGGTGTATGGCCTTGCCCGTTTAAAGGTGCATGCCAAGGTATGTCTTATTGTGCGCCGGGAAGAGGATTCCATGGTTCGGTATGTGCATCTTTCTACGGGAAACTATAATGATAAGACCGCTCGCCTGTATGCCGATGTGGGCTTGCTTACCGCTTACGAAGAATATGCCCAGGATGTGACCCTGTTTTTTAACATGATTACGGGATATTCTATCGTTCAATCGATGAAACTCTTTTCTGTGGCCCCTATCAACCTTAAACAGCGACTTTTAGAATTGATAGATCGGGAAACAAGACGGGCAAGTCAAGGATATCCCGGTAAAATTGTCGCCAAATTGAATTCCCTCTCTGATCCAGAGGTCATAGAAGCGTTGTATCGGGCAAGCCAGGCAGGGGTTCAGATTCAGCTGAATGTTCGGGGTATCTGTATGCTTGTGCCAGGCGTGCCCGGCTTGTCTTCTACTATTGAGGTGGTGAGTGTTATCGATCGCTACCTCGAACATGCCCGGATCCTATATTTTATGAATGGGGGGGCCGAGGAAGTCTACCTTTCGAGTGCAGATTGGATGCCGCGAAACCTAGAACGACGAATAGAATTACTTTTCCCGATTGTGGATGTGGATATAAAAGAAGAGATAAAGAGCTTTCTCTTTGCCTATTTTAGAGATACTACCCATGCTCATCGGCTACAAAGGGATGGTAGGTGGCTTCCTGTCTCGTCACTCGCAGGGGCCACGGAAGAACCGTTTCGAGCCCAATACTGGATATACGAAAAAATCAGGAAAGAAGCGGTATCCGCAGAAAACCTGGCCCTGCAGGAATTGGTGGTTCGACGGAAGGCCCCCGGGCAATAAAAGAGGAGAGAATGAAACGTATTATTCTAAAGGCGGGAGAAGAATATCGTCTTTTGCGGGGTCATCCGTGGGTATTTGATAATGAGGTGGCCGCCATTGTGGATCCAAAGGGGGACCTGGTCTCTCTTGAGCCGGGGGAACTGGTAGATGTGGAAAGTTCTCGCAAAACCTATGTGGGGCGGGCCCTGGCAAATCCCCATTCAAAGATTATCGCCCGTCTCTATAGCCCTTCAAAGGAAGGCATAGACCGGGGTTTTTTTATCCACCGTTTACGGAAAGCCCTGGAATGGCGCCGTCGCTGGTATAACCTGGATACTACGTCGGTCCGTCTTGTTTTTGGAGAGGCCGATGGCTTGCCTGGGCTTATTGTGGACCGTTTTGTGGGGTGGCCCTTGGAACAGGTTCTATCGATGTACGATGGGGCACAAACCACAAAAAACGATGGTGTAGGAAATCCGGGGGAGGCCTTTGAAGGCAATGCCGATGCCCAAAGGCGCCCGCTTACTTTCGATCTGCTGCAGGAACGATTGGGTTCCCCCGGCGTGTGGTATGCGGTGCAGTTTCTTTCCTACGGGATGGACCAGCGACGTTCCCTTGTGCTAGAAGCCCTGGAAAATCTTTTGGGAAAAGCGAAAGGTATTATCGAGCGGGATGATACGCCGGTTCGAAGCCTGGAAGGTCTTACCCCTCGGGCGGGGCTTTTACAGGGAACGTGGCCGGAAAAGGGTATTTGCGTTTTTGAAAACCAGTTCCCCTTTGTGGTAGACCTTTTGGGCGGTCAAAAGACGGGGCACTTCCTGGATCAGCGGGAAAACCGGGCCCGGCTTGAACCCTTTGTCAAAGGGGGAACTGTTCTGGACCTCTGTTGTCATACGGGAGGTTTTAGCATCCACGCGGCCCGCTATGGAGCTCAGGAGGTGCTTGCGGTAGATGTGTCAAAGGATGCCCTCGCAATGCTCCATCTCAATGCCCGGATAAATGGGGTCTCCGAGCGGATTCAGACCCTGGAAGGGGATGTCTTTGAGGTACTCAGAAATCTTGTTCAAGAGCGTCGACAATTTGATTGTATCGTGTTAGATCCCCCGGCCTTCGCAAAAACAAAGACCGCCCTCGCCGGCGCACTTCGGGGTTATCGGGACATTAATCGGCATGCCCTTCTGGTGCTTAAACGGGGGGGATTTCTGTTTACCTGTTCCTGCAGTCAGGCCATGACGGAAGATAAATTTAAAGAGATGATAGAAATGGCCGCCGCCGAAGCGGATCGGCGTCTTCGATTGGTGGAATTCCGTTATCAAAGCATTGATCATCCTATTTTAGTAGGATATGATGAGTCCCTCTATTTGAAGTGTGGTATCTATCAGGTTCTGTAAAATCCCGGTTGCTGAATTGAAGATGCGGGGCCCCTTTTTAGGGTACGTAAAAAAGGGGCCGTCTTTTTTACCGATTGAGCTACGTGAAAAGGAAGGGGTTTTCCCCTCCCCTGGGCATTGGGCGTCGTAGGGTTGTTAATGTGCAACCTCTTGCTCTTTGCTTTACCTGGCAAAGATAGGGCATGCCGGGGGCCTCGGGTTCCAGAACGTTTCTCATGAGTTACTTCAGGAGATGTTCTAAAAGAATTTTAATCCCAATACCTACCAGGATGATGCCACCCAATTGTTCTGCCCGTTTCTCGATAAGATGGCCGAGCCGTTTCCCGAATTCAAAGCCCAGAAGACATACCCCCAGGGTAATGAGGCCGATAAGTAGAGCCGCATCCACAATTGAATAGCCGAGGAAACTAAACGAAAGACCTACGGCCAGGGCATCGATGCTTGTGGCAAGGGAAAGCAACAATAAAATGCGGATATTCCTGATATCCACATGGGATGACCTCATTTGATTTTCTGAGTCATCCGGGCAAGAGGGATCTTTTTCTCCGAAGCTTTCTAGCAACATCTTGCCCCCGATAAAGACAAGAAGGGCAAAGGCCACCCAATGGTCATAGTTTTGAATTTGATTTCGAAAATATAGGCCCGCAGTCCATCCTATAAGGGGCATTAGAAATTGGAAAAAACCGAACGAAAAGGCCCCTCGGAGAATGTAGGGCCACTGAAGCTGGGCAATGCATATCCCCGCAGAAACGGAAACTGCGAAGGCATCCATCGAAAGACCAAGGGCGATGAGAAAAACCTGTAGCATTGAAGTACCCTAGCATATTTCTAAAACATTGTTCAATAAAAACAGACAATGATTGTGATAGGTACCTAGCCCGCTGGGCCTACCCTTTTCTGTAAACAGAATAGTACCCCCTGGGCATACCTCGATACAACGGACAGGGGTGAATAAATGGTGGACGAACCCTCACGGCACCGTTCCTCAAATACCAGGGTGATACCGGCGATGCCCCACCGGGGCCTTTGAAAGCCCCTTCTTTAATTAATACTTCCGGTATAAGAGCTGGGTGGTGAGTTCCCGCAGCATGGGGGTAGGGCTGCTTTGGGGAAGGGTATCAATAAGGAACAGGGCCCGCTGTGTATAGGAATGAGCTACATGACGGGCCTCTTCGATACCGCCAAGTTTTTCACAGAGTTCGATAATTTCAAGGGGATCGGCTTTTTCGAACTGACCAGGAGCCACCAGTTGATGAAGTTTTCCCGTCCTGTCTTTGTGCAGGGCCAGGATAAGGGGCAGGGTTACGAGCCCTGAACGAAGGTCGCTCCCGCGGGGTTTTTTTATCACCTCCGGATCGCCGGTGTAATCCAGGATATCATCAATAATTTGAAAGGCCATCCCGAGGTTATATCCAATTCTTCTTAAAATTTCCTGAATTCGGCGGGGTGCCTTGCTTTCACTAGCCCCGACAAAAAGGGCCGACCCAAAAAGAATAGTGGTTTTCCCGATGATTTTGCGGAGGTACGACCGGATAGAAAGGCTTGCCTGAAAACGATGGGTGTCCTGTTCGATTTCCATAGAACAAATGACACTCATGGCTCGGGCAATGTACCGGGCATTCTCAGGGGAAGTGTATTCTGATGCAAGGATAAAACAGCGGGACAAAAGAAAATCCCCCACCAGAACGGCGTCTTTCTGTCCAAAGCGGCTGTGCACCGTGGGATTCCCCCGGCGCAGTGGCGCATCATCAATGACATCATCGTGCACGAGGGTTGCCACGTGGAGCAGTTCCAGGGCTGCAGAGAGGTTGATAATTTTCTCCCGATTCGGCTCTTTCCCATACCAGGAACCGATGATGAGCAGGGCGGGGCGGAGCATCTTTCCCTGGTTGTCAAAGAGGACCTTTACCGCCTCCTGGATTAAGGGGTTGGAAGAGCTACAGACCTCGAGAATGCGGCCCTGGACCACCTGCAGATCCGCAGCCAGGGCCGGATAGTTCTTAAAAAAAGACAACATCGAGGAGGTGCTTATTTTTTGGACGTAGTTTTGCGGCTCGGATTGTCCAGATACAGATGGTGGCGCTGTACAAAGGGAATCCCGTTCCACCACTTCTTAAAGAAGGGAACTACCCAGCAATCAAGACCAAAGGCCCTTCCTGCTCCACCCAGCATTAAGAACGCCGCAAAAACAAACCACACCTGGTCCCAGGCAAACATGCCTGAAAGGGTGAACACGATACACATTGCAATGGATGCGGCCGCCGCCAGCCAGGTAAATAGCCCTCCCATCAGCGCTAACCCAATGGCAATCTCCGTAAGGACTACCATGAGCTGAAAAATCTGGAAAGGAATGTGGGCCGCAATGCCATCCATTAAGGTGGTTCTAAACCAGGTTGCGACGGGACCATTAACGTCGAATATGGGTTTACTCAAATCCCAGATTTTCCCGAAGGCCTTTGCGGTTTGCTCCGCCGCCTGGGTCGCCGCGGTACCGGCGGCATCCCAGGTTCCCGCATCGGATGCGGCACTTACTGCTTCGGCAACTGCCTGCGTGGCGGCGGCCGCCCCTTCGGTTGCTGCTTCAGATGCGGCAGAAACTGCCTCCGCTGCCCCATTCTGAAGGGTCTCTGCGGCTTTGGTTACTCCCGCCTGGATAACGCCGGGACTGAACATCCACCATGATTTGCTTCCACTACTCCAGGCAAGCCAGCCTTCTCCTATTTTATTGACCCCTTCCATCACCCACATAAGGCCTAGCCAAAGACGGAGGGGAAGGATCCAGTAACCCCTGGTTTTGTAGGCCCCAAAACCCCGGAGGATGGAACGACCACTGTCCATGTTAAGAAATTCATGTTTGAGGTATTCCCAGCATTGGTTTATTCCCGCTACCCCAAAAAGATAATGGAGATTTACAAGGTGTTTCATGGCAATGGCAAAGAACCCCGAGAGTTTGATGCCCCCCGCATTGGATACGCCGTACTTGCTTCCCACGGAAACCATAAAACCATGATAATTGGATTTAAACTGTTTTGTTTCGCCCCCCTTGATAGCCGCTGCGATGTTATGGGCCACCACGTCTGCGGTTTGAAGGGCCGTTTCTACTACCTGCGGGAGGGGTTTTTCGTTCTCGAGGAACCACACCATATCCCCTGTCAGGAACACGTTGGGATATTGGGGCGCATTCATTTCAGGGGTAACCTGAATTCTGTTGCGTTTTCCCTTTTCTAATGCAAGGGTGCCGCCAAATTGGCTTCCCTGAACCCCACAGGTCCAGATAAACGTTGCCGTTTCGATGGTAGAACCATTTTGCAGTTTTACGAGACCAGCGTCGGCCCCTACGATGGGGGTCTGGGTAAGGACCTCTACCTTCTTTTTCTGAAGATACCGCTCTACTTTTTTTCGGAGATCCTCTTCCAGCATCGGAAGGATGGAGGGAAGGGCCTCTACGACCACAATGCGAACCTCTTCGGGAGAAACCAGCCATTTGGCGCACATCGCGTCCCGCCATTCCAGGAGTTCCCCCGCCATTTCAATGCCCGTAAAACCGGCCCCTGCTACCACAAAGGTAAGCATCTTTCTTCTCAGTGCTGGATCCTGAATTGCAACGGCCTGCTCAAACATCGATTCAATATGGTGCCGGATGCGAACGGCATCTTCGTAGGACCAGAGGGTCAGGGCATTTTCTTTGGTACCGGGGATGCCAAAGAAGTCTGGCTCCGCTCCGGTTCCCAGGACAAGGTAATCGTAGGTATATACTGCGCTTTTTGAACGGGCTTCCTGCTTTGCGAAATCGATGGATTCAATGGTGTCGAGTACCACCTGTACCTTAGAACCACCGAATATCTTGGCATAGGGTACCCGAACGGAATCTCCTTCCACCCGGTGGCCTGCCACCTCGTGGAGTTCGGTCATCAATGTGTGATAGGGCCGTTTATCTATCAAGGTAATAGTGATATGAGTATCTTTTTTAAAGGTCTTAGCAAGACGTTTGGCCGCTTCGATTCCTCCATAACCTCCACCGATAATGAGTATGTGCTTATTGTCTGCCATATCGACTCCTTGCGAGATTATTACTATTCTACTTAAGTATGCTATAGAGCAAAAGTTCCATCAAGAGGCTTTCCATGGCTGAACCGGCCATACGGATTTCCACGTCCGTTTTGGCCAACAATGCAATACTATGATGCACCTGAGACAGGGTAAACGTCCTGCTTGCCTGCCGGTAATCTTCCTGGGCTTTACGGGAACCCAGGCCTATCTTTTTTAATTCCATCTCTGATAAAAGCCCCTGTTGTTCCAGAACCAGATAACTCTCCAATTTTCTAAAACACCACAGAAGCCCTGCGAGCAGGGCCTGCACACTTTCCTTTGAGTTTAGCAGGGTGTGTAGCGTTTCCAAACTTTTTCCCAGGTTACGCCGGGCAAGGTGAGAAAAGAGGGTAAAGGGGGATTCTTCTTTATTGTGGGTCAGGTAACTTTCTACCTGTTCTGCCGTGATAGGCTGGTTTTTATCAAGTACCAGACATAGGCGGGAACACTCCTGCCTGAGGGCGTCCGTATTGTTTTCTACCAGTTCAAGAATGGTTTCAATGGCGGCGGGCTCAATAGAAAAGCCCTCTCGCCGAAAGAAGGTCTGGACCCATTCGTGTTTACGATTTTCAAAAAGTTCCCAGAAAACCCGACGATGATCCCGGCTCACCGCGTTTTCAATATTCCTATCGATGCTTATTTCGTCGGATAACAAAACAAGGTAGGTATCCTCGTGGGGATGTTCGCAGTATTTCGCAAGGGGATCGACTTCGTCTTTTTTTTTCAGATTCTCACAATTCTTAAGAATAAACAGCCGAACCTCTGAAAAAAGAGACCCATTCCGAATAATTGAAAGAATGTCCCCAATGGGTGTTTCGCCGATATAAAAGGATTGCTCCTCCGGTGGCATGCCTGTGTTTTTGGTAATACGGGCCCGTAGTTCGTTAAGCGCCTCCTGGCGTTCTCCAATCTCGGGGCCCGTAAAAATATATACTTCTCCCTTAGCCATGCCTGTACCTTACTGTGCTAGTGATAATAGCGAATAATGCTATGCAGTCGACCCAGAATCTGAACATTCTGGCTATATATCGGAGAAAAATGGGGATTTTCGGGTTGCAGACGGATACGATTGGCCTCTTTGAAAAAACGTTTCAGCGTTACCGCTTCGTCTACCAGGGCAACCACAATTTCTCCATTATGGGCTATGGGGCTTTTTTCTATGATTGCCGTGTCTCCATCAAGGATTCCCGCTTCTATCATCGAGTCCCCCCGCACCTGGAGGGCAAAATATTCCTTCTGAGCTTTGAGCATGCTCCGGGGCACTTCCACCGTCCCTTCCCAGTTTTCTTCCGCCAGGATAGGCTTGCCCGCCGCAACGGTCCCCAGAATGGGAATGCACACCGTATGGGGCTCTTCCTCTCTGGGAGGTTGAATGATTCCGATCGTGCGGGATCGTTTGTCCTCGAGACGCAGGAACCCTTTCTTTTTTAAGGCATTAAGATGATCATAGGCTCCTTTTACGGAAATCGAAAAGTGTTGCGCTATTTCCCTGATGGTAGGGGGATAGGAATGTTCTGCAGTAAAACCACTGATGAAGGAGAGAACTTCCTGTTGTCGTTGGGTCAGGTCCTTCATGGCTCGGTCCTTATACCATGCTTTTTGATCTTTGCATGGAGATTACTGGGATATATCCCAATGGCCTCAGCGGTCTTTGCTATTATATACTGATTTTGGGCAAGATGGTACTCTAAATAGTGTTTTTCAAAGGCCTCTTTCGCTTCATTGTAAGGAAGGGAAAAGAGATCCTCTGCTAGAGTAGCTCGGTTTTGAGGTGCCGCCATAAGTTCTTTTTGCGGTGTTTTTTGAGGTCCCGCGGGTTGTAACAGCGAGAGAATTTCTTCTTTACTGAGGACCCCTTTCTGAGAAAAGATGGCGAGCCGTTCCGCAAAATTTTTAAGCTCCCGAATATTGCCTGGCCATGAATAGGTTTGGAGCGTTTCCAGCGCCTCTGAACTCAGTTGCGGTGGCGTGGCGTGAAGCTCCTTTAAAAAATGATGGAGCAAAAGGGGAATATCCTCCGGCCGATCCCGCAGGGGAGGCAAATGGATGGGAATAACGTTTAGGCGGAAAAACAGATCCTCCCGGAAGGTTCCTTCTTTGCAGGCCTGTTCGAGATCCTTGTTGGTGGCAGCGATGATCCGCACGTCTACCGTAATAGAGCCCTCTCCACCTAATCGTTCAATTTTTTGTTCCTGAATAGCCCGTAACACTTTCGCCTGGGCTGCCAGGGACATGTCCCCTATTTCATCCAAAAAGAGGGTGCCCCCATGGGCCTGCTCAAAACGCCCTTTGCGGCTGGAAATCGCATCGGTAAAGGCCCCTTTCTCGTGACCAAACAATTCGCTTTCTATGAGGGTTTCCGGGATAGCCGCGCAGTTCACCGTGACAAAGGGCCCACCCTGACGGCTAGAAAGACCGTGAATGGCCCGGGCGACGAGTTCTTTTCCCGTACCATTTTCTCCTGTGATAAGCACCCGGGCCTCCGTATTGGCTGCCTGATGGATTAGCTCTTTAACCTTTTGAAGGGCCCCGCTGTTCCCTACGATGTCCTGGAGGACTATCTTTTGTTGCTGTTTTAGCTGGAGATTTTCGTGCTTTAGTTTTTTAAGGGCCAGGGCGTTTTTGGTTACCGTAAGAATTTTATCTAACGAGAGGGGTTTTTCAAGAAAATCAAAGGCCCCCTGTTTTACCGCCCGAACCGCCATATCCACATTGGCGTGGCCGGAAATCATGATAACTTCTATGTCCGACCAGGATTTTTTGATAGTCCCAAGAGCCTCAAGTCCTCCCATTCGGGGGAGCAGGACATCAAGGAATACCAGATCTATTGACCCTTCTTCCAGGATACGAAGGGCTTCTATGGCATCTTCGGCGGTAGTAACCCGATAGCCTTCGTCTTCCAGGACAGAAGAAAGGGTGGTGCGAATACCTGCCTCGTCATCTACAATAAGGATACTATTCATCGTTTGCGACTCGATTCCTCAAAAAGGGGTAAATCTACATAGAAAGTGGTCCCACTTCCCTCCCGAGAATGGAACCAGATGGCCCCCCCGTGTTCATATACTATTCGTTCCACAATCGAAAGACCCAGACCGGTACCGGCAGTTTTTGTGGTAAAGTAGGGGGTAAACACGTGGCTTTGATGTTCTGCCGCTATGCCACAACCAGTATCTTTAATGCTTATTCTACAATAACTAGAATCTTCCTTTTTGACAAGGTCGAGGCTGATAGAAAGTTCCCCTTTTTCTTGCATCGCATCAATAGCGTTGGTAAATAAATTGTTAAAAATTTGATGAATTTGTTTTCGATCTGCCTTTACTTCCATCTGAGGATGATGAACCTGGACTATAAAATTGATCTGAGGATAGGAATTTCGATACATACACATTACTTCTTCTACCAGGGGTTGGATGGCAATTCGTTCCAGTTGTGGAGGAGGTAACCGAGAAAATGCCCGGAATTCGGTTAACAGGGAGGTAAGGTTATCGGTTTCTCGAATGATAGCCTTCATAGAGTCCTGAAGGACCTCTCCAATGGCTTGAGGGTTCTGTTCCCATTTTCGGAGGACCCGTTCGGCTGAAAGCCGAATGGGGGTAAGGGGATTTTTTATTTCGTGGGCAAGCCGCTGGGCCAGGTCCTGCCAGAGGTTCACCTTTTCGTTTTCCAGGGCCTTCCGCTGGGCCTTTTCCAGTTCCCGGATCATGTGATTAAAGGCATCGATAAGAGCGCGTAATTCGTCTTTAGGATGGGCAAGCAGACGAACCGAAAGATCTCCTTCGGCAACCTGATGGGCAGCCTGAGAAAGGGCAACCAGGGGCTGGGTTATGCGGTCGCTTATGTTTGCCGCCACAATGGTGGCAAGAAGAAAGAGGGGGAACGTGGAAAGCCCATAAAGGATAAAAAAGAAGGAAGGTAATTTTTGTTGAAAAGCCTGAATAGTAGTAAGAGTAGCTTGGGCTCGATCAAGCCGTTCGATTCGCTCATCAAAATGGGGGCCCAGCGAAAAGGTGATAGTCCACAGGGTCCGTGTATCCTTTTTAATGGTGTACCGAATGAAGGGTTCCTTTTGTTCTGGGCGTCGGGGAACGAAACCACTCTTTGTGCTGGGAGGCATGCTAAGATACGCGATGGATTCTCCTTTGAAGAAGGAACTTTTCCACTCCCCTTTAGGTCCCGAGATGAATTCCTGGAGTCCCAATAGGTCATCGTGAATCTCTGAAAGCGCTATGGTCCCTGTCCGGGCGGTTTGCAAAACAGGGTCCTGGGCCAGCTTTTCAAGGTAAAAAAGACGAAACTGGTAGGCGTCAAGAGAAAACCACTGGGCATCCTCCAGGGCAGTGGTAAGCTGTGCCTCTTGCCAGGTCCGCAGAATCTGACGAATAGTGGTGGTATGGATAAAAGTAACCGGTATCATGAGTGAAAGAAGACTGGCCATAAAGTAGGCAAAGATTTTCAGTCTTAACACGGCACCCGCTTGCTGTCCAAGGATGTCTCGCATGAATCCGGCAAGCATGATGCCTAAAAAAACGATGATGCACCCCTCAATCCCTATAAGAACAAGGAAATAGAGGTCATTGCTTTTTGTTTCAGTAAAATTTTCTGTTAGAAAGCTGCTCCAAAAAAGAAGTATGACGATACTGAGTAATCCATAGATAAAAAAAGCGCCCAGAGGAGAAAAAACCGTGTTTCTTGAAAGGGATAGCCTTCTCATCGCATAGGGCTCGTCCGTTTATTCTTCTTCAAACTTTGAATCAAACAAATGGATCAATGCTGCTAGGGCTTCTTGTTCGTCTTCCCCATCCGCAATGATTTTAAGACTGGTGTTATACCCTGCGCCAAGGGTAATGATACCCATAATAGATTTGCCATTCACTCTATCGTTGTCTTTTTCTATGTAAATTTTAGATTTATATTTGTTTGCCGTCTGTACCAGGAGAGCCGCCGGTCGGGCGTGAATCCCTGCTCGATTTTTGATGGTGACCATCTGTTCTATCATGATATTTTTCCTTAATTGTTATATCGAAATATTTCAAATAAAGTCATCCTGCCCATAATACACTGAACGGGCAGAATCACTTTCAATCCATTTAAGGATGTTCTGGTTAAACTCTTTTGCCGAATAATACCCCATTTTCTTTAAGCGTTCATTCATGGCCGCCGTTTCTATAATGATGGGGATGTTTCGTCCCGGTTTCACGGGGATCTCTAGCTTGGGCACCTTCACTCCCAGGATATCTATTGTAAGATCAGTCGTGCCCAGTCGGTCGTACATTTTTTCGGGGTTCCATTCTTCCAGCTCTACCACTAGTTGAATCTGTTTCTTGTCCCGGATCGCCCCTACCCCAAAAAGATGGGTAATATTGATGATGCCCAATCCCCGGATTTCCATATGATGGCCAATGATTTTATTAGCCCCCGAACCCATAAGGATGTTTCCGTTGACGCAGCGGATATCTACCACATCGTCAGCCACAAGACGGTGTCCCCGTTCGATTAATTCCAGGGCGGCCTCGCTTTTCCCAACCCCCGAATCGCCCAATATGAGTACCCCAATGCCGTACACTTCCACCAGAACGCCGTGCATGCTTTTTTGTGGAGCAAAGATAGTAGAAAGCACCCGAAGCAAGCGGGACGAAAATTCAGAAGAAGGGAGATCGGTTTGCAAAATAGGGCATTGGGCCTTTTCGGCAATTTCAAAGAAACCCGAGTCAGGAAGCAGACTGTGGGTAAAAATACAGCAGGGGATAGGGTATTCAAACATTTTCTGGATGGTGTCGGTCTTGTGTTCTGAGGCAAGCTTTCGGAGATAGGCCACCTCGCCTCGGCCGAAAATCTGGATTCGCTGATAGGCGAAGGAGTCATAAAAGCCTGAGAGGGCAAGCCCTGGCCGGTTCAGATCGGGGATATCGATGACCCGAGAAAGCCCTTTTCTTCCACCGATACACCGCAGATTCAAGGCGTTGTGCTCTTTCAGGTCCATATCGATGAGATCCAGGACGGTGAATCGTTTTACGGCCATGGAATTATAATAAACCAATTACGAGAAAAAAACAATTGACAGTTTTTAGAACCTTTGCTATAGTTTCTGTGAAAAATATCACAGGTGGTGATGTGGATGAATCAAATTCCTGGTCCTGCAATCGAACGGCTTCTCCATTTGCTCCGCTTTCTGGAGCGGCTTGATGTTCAATTTATCACATCTTCCGAGATAGAAGACTATACCGGATGGTCCAGTGCCACCGTCCGGAAGGATATTTCCTATCTGGAAGGAATTTCTGCGGGAACCGCCGGCTATGAGGTGGGACGGCTTAAAGAGGTAATCCGGGAAACCCTGGGGCTTACGGAGGGACGCCGGATTTGTATTGTGGGCCTCGGACGGCTTGGCTCGGCCTTTCTCAATTTTACAGGGTTTGAGCAGGAAGGGTTTCACCTTGTGGCAGGTTTTGATTCAAGCGTGAACCGCATCGAGATACTCCGCTCGCCGGTTCCCCTCTATCCAACCTATAAAATGGCGGAGGTGATTTCCCGTTTTCAGATTGAACTGGCCCTGCTTTGTGTTCCTGCCTCGGAAGCCCAGAGGAGCGCAGAAAAACTGGTTGCCGCAGGAATCCGGGGCATTCTTAATTTTGCGCCGGTGGTGTTAACGGTTCCGCCGACGGTGGCGGTAGAAAACCTGTACGTGGTAGATGGGCTGCGAGCCCTGGCGGCTCGCTTAAGCAGCAAAAAAGGAACTGAGCCGGGGATTCCCGGGAAAAATGAATAGAACGCCCGCTGAACAAGGGGCGATTAAGGAGGCTATATGAAACGGGTCTACAACTTCTCGGCGGGGCCGTCTATGTTACCCCTGGAGGTGCTTCAGAGGGCCGCAGCAGAAATGACCGATGCCCGGGGGACCGGTCAGTCGGTGATGGAAATGAGTCACCGTTCAAAGGATTTTAAACCTATCATCGACCATGCAGAGGCGATGCTCCGAAAATTGATGGGCATTCCCAACAATTACAAGGTGCTCTTTCTGCAGGGTGGCGCTTCTCTCCAGTTTGCCATGGTTCCCCTGAATCTTGCTCCCCCGGTGGATGGGAAAAAACGGAAAGCTACCTACGTAGATACGGGTATTTGGGCCTCCAAGGCGGCAGAAGAGGCCTCCAAATATGTGGAAGTCCGGGTTGCCGCTTCCTCGAAGGATCGGGCCTACACCTATATTCCTGCCGCTCCTGCTCCGGATCCAGAGGATGCCTACTACCATATTACCTTGAACAACACGATTGTAGGAACCCGCTGGACCACCCTGCCCGATACAGGGAATGTTCCCCTGGTGGCAGATATTTCAAGCTGTATCCTTTCGGAACCCCTGGATGTGAGTCGCTTTGGGGTGTTGTATGCGGGGGCTCAGAAAAACCTGGGGCCCGCGGGGGTCACGGTGGTGATCGTTCGGGAAGATCTTATCCAGAAGGTCCCGGACTGGGTACCCACCATGTTGCGGTATGAGATCCATGCAAAAGAAGGTTCCATGTATAATACCCCGCCCTGCTACGGGATCTACATGATTGGTCTTGTTCTTGACTGGATGGAAGCCCAGGGTGGTCTTGAGGTTATCTATAAGCGAAACCAGGAAAAGGCGGCCCTTTTGTATAACTATCTTGATTCGTCGAGCTTTTTCCGTTCCCCCGTGGAAAAACGGGATCGGAGCCTCATGAATGTCCCCTTTGTCCACGGAGACCCTGATGTGGAAGCCCGTTTTGTGCAGGAGGCCGCCGCCGCGGGCCTGGTGAATTTGGCGGGGCATCGCCTGGTAGGGGGTATGCGGGCAAGCATCTACAACGCCATGCCTATTGAAGGGGTACAGGCCCTGATAGACTTTATGAAAGAATTTGAAGCGAAAAATAGGGGGCACTAGAATGTTTCGGATTTTAACGGCCAACAAAATTTCTCCCCGGGGGCTCGATCTCTTTCCCCGGGACATGTATGAAATCGCAAGCGAGATTCCAAACCCTGATGCAATCCTTGTTCGGAGCGCAGATCTCCATTCGGTGGAAATTCCTTCTTCGGTAAAGGCGATTGCCCGGGCGGGAGCGGGGGTCAACAATATCCCGGTAGATCTTTGTAGTGAGCGGGGTATCGTGGTGTTTAATACCCCTGGTGCCAATGCCAATGCGGTAAAAGAATTGGCAATAGCGGGATTACTCCTTTCTTCCCGAAAAATTGTGGAAGGAATTGCCTGGTGTAAAACCCTTATCGAAAAGGGCGATGAGGTCCCCGACCTGGTGGAAAAAGGGAAAAGCCAGTTTGAAGGACCGGAAATCAAAGGTAAAACCCTCGGCGTAATTGGTCTTGGGGCGATCGGGGTGATGGTTGCCAACGATGCGGTAAACCTGGGGATGGACGTAATAGGGTATGATCCCTATATTTCGGTAGATGCGGCCTGGAATCTTTCCCGGGAAGTAAAAAAGGCTGAGACCCTCGAAGGTCTATTGCGGGTGGCAGATTATATCACCCTCCATGTGCCTCTTATGGATGCCACTAAAGGTATGATTGATATGGAAAAAATCCGCCTCATGAAAAAGGGGGTTCGACTTATCAATCTTGCTCGAGGCGGGCTTGTGAATGATGCGGACCTTATTCAGGCGCTACAGGAGGGGAAGATCAACTGTTATGTAACGGATTTCCCGAATGCGGAACTGCTTAAGCAAGAACGGGTCCTCTGTATTCCCCACCTTGGGGCCTCTACCCCGGAGGCAGAGGAAAACTGCGCGGAAATGGCGGTCCTCCAATTGCGGGATTATCTTGAAGCGGGGAATATCAAGAATTCGGTGAATTTTCCCCATTGTAAACTGGAACAACGTTCTCCCTATCGGTTATTGGTGGCCAATAGAAACGTACCTAACATGGTAGGACAGATAACGACCATCCTTGCGGAGGGGAACATCAATATTACTGATCTCATAAATCACCATAAGGATAAGTACGCCTACAATATCATTGATACCGAGAGCCCTATCCCGGATTACCTTATACAAAAAATCCAGGCGGTAGAAGGTATTATTCGTGTGAGGGTGATAGAAAAAAAATAATGTCTTTCTCTGATTAGGAGGAATAAGAAGTTCTTTTTGACCCCTTTCTATCTACAAAAAATGCTGGATTAGCGGGGCCCCGGGTAAATCCTTGGGTGCCCCGGTTTTCTCCCCTTGAATGATAGAAAATATTTCTATATTATGCGCTTTACTTCATTGTTTTACATCCTTTGCGAGGTATGAATACTTATGGAAATGGAGTTGATCGTCCAGCATGATGCGAAGATTTTTCTTTTTAGGTATTCCCTTTTGTCTCAGTAGTCTACTGCTTATTCCTGCCCTGTATCTGCATGTACATAATGCTTTTACTGTATCGGCCCTTGAGAATATTTCTCCCGAGTGGGTGGCCCTTCACCCCAGCGAATACCGGGCTGCGGTTCTTACCTTTAAGGATAGCCCCAAAAATACTATTTTGACCCTCTATCGGGATCCCCTTTCCCGGGAATCGGTTGTTTCTTTCTTTGAGGCCCTTACCCACTCTCGAGCCCTGGCAGAGAGTATCCTGGCCTATTGTGACCAGTTTGAAGTTCCCCCGAGTCTTGCCTTTGCGCTTGCCTGGGAAGAGAGTCGTTTTAATCCCCGGGCGGTAAACACCAACAAGGGAAGCGTCGATAGGGGGCTTTTCCAGTTGAATTCGAAGGCCTTCCCCAATCTTAAAGAGCAGGACTTTTTTAACCCCGATCTCAATGCCCGGTATGGAATTGCCCATCTTCGGTGGTGCCTTGATTTAGGGGGAAGCGAGGTTGCCGGCCTTGCCATGTATAACGCCGGTACCACCCGGGTACGAGCCGATAACACGCCGAAAAAAACCCTCGATTACATCGCCCGGGTTCAGGCGTTTCGAGATGGGGTAGAAGACCTTTTTAGTCGCGAAATAGCTCCCCGTTGGATTATTGCCGATGGTACGGTAAAAGCCGCTTCTGAAAAAGCATCTTCTTCTGAAACTCGATTAGCCCTATTCCCTTCTTTTAAAGGGGGCCTGCGCTAGTCTTCCCCTTGTACAGTTACTTCTATGCTCCCCCCTTCTTTTGGGGTGGTGATAAGAAGAAGCCCCTTTTCTGAATCCCAGGTAAAGGGGAGGCTTTGCTTCCGGTTATATACCACAAGGATGTGAGGTCTGGACCCTATGCAGGTGGCTGGAAGATATACTTCCGTCGGGGCTGTAATGTGGGGATTCGCCTCATAGCGGAAAGAAAAGAAGCGTTTTTTGTAGTCCCAGTGATAAAAGAGCAGTTCCCCTGCAATGGCCCTGGGATAGGGGCGGAGCCATCCTCTCATTGCCCGGGGACCCTCTGGTCCCACAATGGAAAGATCTTCGTCATTCCATTGATCTCCCCGTTCATGGTTGTTATCGGCGGTGTAGTTCCAGATTGTGGCGTGGAGCCTGAGTGCCTCAATCGCCGAGTAATACATATCCAGGGCAATTTCGTGGAGCGAATAATCCCCTGTTTTATAGGCCTTTTTATTAAACAAATCAAAGGGAAGGCCAAATTCTCCGAGAAGGCAGGGCATGTTATTCATGTGTTCCTGGGTCCAGCGGATGTCTTCGTAGAGTTGATCGATAAAACTTTCCAGAACCCGTCGTTTCCCCACTACCAGTTGCCGATTATCGGAGCGAACCGAAACCCAGGGGAAAAATTTCTTGGAAAAAAGGGTTGCCCCATCATACCAATGGAAGGCATTGATGCACCGGTCTCCATCGTTTTTATCCCAGGAGGGATGGTCTCCATTGGGGACCCCTTCGATAAAGAAAAGACATTTTTCCTGCACCTCTGAAAGGGATGCTATGAATTTTTTCATAAAAGGTTTTAGAAAATCATCGACGAAGCGAACGGGTCTGCCTTCAATGTAAGCGAAATAGTCTTTTTTCAAAAGCCGGGGAACGCCCCCTTCATCTGTCCAGACTCCCTCTTTCTTCCAGGGACATGAAAAGCCTTCTTTAAAAAGAGAGGCCTTTTCTGGATTGATAGTTTCTTTTCCGATTACGCGGGTTCCCAGAATTCCTGTTTTGTACACCGGAACTTCTACGGTATACCCTGAGGCCGCCACCATCGATTGAAAGGCCGAGGGGATGGGGCCCAGGGCGATGGAATTGTTTTCGAGGTTTTCTAGATTCTGGTACCCAATGTAGCCGGGATGGGGCTCGTTCATGGTACCCCAGCCGATAATGTTCTTACAATCCTTAAGGCGTCGATAGCAGTGCCGCATAGCGGCAATGTATTTCTGCTGCAGGAATTCCTGAATGGGGGTCCCTTCTACCATACAGTGGGGGGCATAGACATTCCCCCCAAAAAAGAGGGTAAAAAGGGTGGCTGCGCCATATCGGTTGTAATTAGTGGGCCAGACCATTTTAGGAAAGGGATCTCCCTTTTCCTGATGCGTAAGGGCAGCTCCGGTTATTGAAAGCCGGCCAATGTCGATGCCCAGGATATCGAAAACCCAGGCCGGTGCCCCGTCGCCACCGGTCCAGCGGCTCCATACATCCTGGTGAGGATCCATGTATACCCCTATGTTGCGGTTTTCCAGTTTTTTGATAATTTTACGCAGGTACGCCAGGTATGCTTCATCGTATATACCGGGGCCTTCGTGCTCGATTCCTTCCCAGGTAACGATAAAACGGACGCAGTTAAAACCCCATGAAGCAAGCCGGTCTACATGCATGTCCGCTTCTTCTAAAGGAAAGGGGCGTCCCACAAAGGAGACCGCCCTGGGGTTTTCAAGAGAATCCTTTCGCCAGGTCGCGCCATTGGGAGTGGTGGGAACCTTAGAACTCCCACCGAGATTACATCCCCGTAACAGTATTTGCCTCCCCTCTTCATCATAGAGGTTGCTCTTCTTAATAAAAATTTGCATAATCTACTCCGTTTTACTATTGAGAAAATGGAGAAATTTTAGATAATAGTATAACCCGTTTTCAGGAGGATGCATACATGAGGAATCTCTTTTTTTTAATTTTGATTATGGGCCTCGTCTTTTCTTCTTGTGCGAATGTACCCCCATCGGTTTCAAAGGAAGAAAAAAGTCCTGGGGAGTCCGTCCCGGTAGTTGTGGAAAAAGAACAAAAAGTTTCGGCCCCCAAAACGGTAACCGTCACAGTGCCTCTAGAAAAGAAGGTGATTACCCGTTTTGCTAATGGAGCGGTGGATGAATACTCAGTCTCTGAGTATGATGAAAAGTTGCAGTTTCTCCGGAACCAAAAGAAGTTCTCTGCCTCGGGAAGTCTCTTAGAACAGGCGGAATATGCCTACAATGGCAATCGTTTGGTCTCCAAAACCATAAAGGATGGGGAAGGGAAAATTCTTTCGGTTCGCAACTATGGTTATGATGCAAAGGGCCAGGTGGTTCAGGAAATCCTCCTGGATGGAAATGGAAAACAGCTTTCCGCCTTTGAATATGGGTATGATGGGGCGGGAAACAAAATCCGCTGGAAGATTCTGGATGGAAACAATAGCCTTGTGGCCGAAACCGTCTATATCTATGATGGTTCTGTCCTGCGTAATGCGGAGCTTCGGGATGGAACGGGTAAAAAAACAGGGGCAAGTTTTTATGAATACACCCCTGAGGGTACGTTGAAGAGTATCACCTATTACAACGCCGGAGGCGCGGTTACCCGGATTGAGCGATTTACTTACCTGAATAATCGACTGGTAAAAGAAGAACGGACCACGGCGGGTGGACAAATATTGCAAATTGTTAGTTATGAATACGGGTCTCACGGGGAGGTCCTCAAGAAAACGGTGGACGATCGGCAAGCCCGTTCTCAGCAAGTTTTTGAATACGAGTACGTCTATCGACAGGATCAAAAAGTGGTGAAGTAGGTTGGTATTGATTCTGTGGAGTAAGGAGATAGGTAATTTATGATGAAACGCCAAGGTTGGATTCCTCTTGTCATGGCTATGCTGGTGGGGGGAGTTTTGTTTGCGGCCGAAGAATTGGATGTGTACACCTATATGTACGAACAGGCGACCTCACCTCAGGAACGGCTCGGAATACTGAAGAATGTGGCCGAAGCGAGGATTCAAGGGGCAGGACAACTTTATGCCACAGCCCTTTCTAGAATTCTTCTTGATGTGCCAAACCTGAGGACCGCCGCGGAACGACAGGCTACGGAGGAATCTGTCCGGCTTATTGTTCAGATGTTGGGAGATGCCAAGTATGGAGGAGCTGCGGCGGATCTCTGGAAAACGGTACAATCTTTTTCAAATCCCCTGGTAAAGGCGGACGCTTTGATCGCCCTGGGACGCATCCGGGCAAATGAATACTTTGAACAGGTTGTTCGAACCTTACAGGACCTGAATACCCAGGTCCCGCCAGACCCTGAGGCAGGGGAGAAGATTGCCTATGGGGCTATTTTAGCTCTGGAAAAATATCAGCGCCTAGAAGGGTATTTGCCCGTATTCTTTGCTTCTATTGGTTGGTATACCCAGCGGGTTCGTAACCAGGCAGAACGTTCTTTGCCGCTGATTGCCGAAAATCCCGAGGCGCCCCTCTCTTCGGTGATTCAGTCCCCGGGCTATTCGTATGAAGTTCAGTCTCTGGCGCTTAAGAAAATGGACGAATCGGCGGCCCCAGGGGCTTCTAAATCCCGGGTCGCAGCCCTTGCTCTGCAGCAAGCCTGGAAGGCCGTAACCCAGGATGTAAAACAGCGGGTTCAGCTTGGTAATATGCGAAAAATGGCCCTGACGATGCTGCGGCGCTATGGTACCAGCGATACCGCTTTATTAGCTTCCCTTGAACGTTCTTACAAAGAGGGTATAGATTTTGAAGAACGGGTAGGGGCTGTGGAAGTTTTGGCGGGTATGGGAAGCGATGATGCGGCTCGTCTCTTGGCCGCTTTCTTAATGGAGATGAATACCAAGCGTCGGAGTAACCTGATAACCGCTGAGGACGAACGGATGGTTCGGGCCTTGATTCCCGCCTTAGGAAAGACAGGAAAATCCATTGTGCGCCCCGCATTGCAACAGGTGGAGTTTGTGGATTGGACAGATGCGGTTAAGAACCTGGCAAAGGAAGCCCTAGGGAATATAAAGTAGTGCATTTTTAAAAAGGGTGATTTCTCTTTTGAATCGAATAGTAATAAAAAAGTGGAAAGATTAATGAAGGAAATGGCGGGGGATAAAAGCTCCCGCCGCTGGTAGGATTTCCCTCGGGGAGATCTTTTTCCCCTTCAAAAAAGGGAGAAAATTTTTAGGCGCCCCGAATCTGGGAAATGATAGAGGATGCACCTCCTCATTTTATGAAGAGGTGCCCTCAGGTGCATTCAAGAAGCTGTCAGAGGAAACCGTTTTTATTCTGTTAAGATACGGACTACTTCTTCCGGAGTCTTGGCTGCCAGGATTTGGGCTCGTTTTTCTGAACTCTTAAAAAGTAGGCTTATTTCAGCTAGAAACTGAAGATGGGGCCCCGTTTTGTCTATCGGAGAAAGGGTCATGATAAAAATTCTGCAGGGTTCGTGGTCAAGGGCATCAAAATCAACGGGCTTTTCTGAAATTCCAATGCAGGCAACCAATTCCTGAATAGTCGGTGACTTCCCATGGGGAATCGCAATGCCGTGCTTCATGCCGGTGGACATTTTCTGTTCCCGCTCCATGATGGCGGTGTATGCAGCTTCCCGGTCCTTTATTTTCCCATTTTGTACGAGGATGTCTAAGAGCTCGTTGATTATCTCTTCCTTTGTGGTTCCTTTGAGGTTGAGACGGATGAGATCCTTGTTAAGCACTGTCTTGAGGTTCATAGTAATAGTTTAGAATCCCTTGGCGGAAAAGTCAAGGTTTTTCGTAATTTTGCAATGGTTGTACATAAAATAGCAATGCAGTATGATGATACTATGACAGGGGTGGAACATTTTTTATCCGAATTGCATCGTCTGGAACAGCAGAAAGGGTCCTTCACCGAAAAGAACCTGCGGTGGGTGTATGAACAATGTGCGGCCCTTTTAAAGAGTACGTTCGGATCTGTTGTGGTGGATGAATTGTTTTCATATTGGAAAGATACCTATGGTGTACGGGAGCCCCCTCAGTGGCTGATGTTGGGCTATCTGACGGCTTTCCTTTGCAGAGAATATGAAGAAAGCACCATGCCCCTTTCGGTTCAAGATTTTGAAGAGATACGACTTACCCTTGATAGTGCCGCCGATGAAATAGATATAGGGGTCCTTACCGAATTATATAACTTCTTTGTTGAAAAAGGATATTTTTAACTTTTTTCTTCTTGATTTTTAGCAAAGGTAAGGATAAATTTTATATTGAAGAATGGATAGGGCTTTTAAAAAGCCCGAATGAACGGTTGTTCATCCCTGTTCCCCGAGCTAATGGTCGGGGCGCCGGGTGAGAACACGGACAAGCCGGCACGAGGCCGGCTTTTTTTATGGTTTACCAGCGACCGTAGCCCCGATCGTCTCGGTCCCGGCGGGGTTTGTCCATGGCTTCATTTACCCGCAATTGTCGTCCTTCGAACTCTCGCCCATTGATTCCTGCAATAGCAGCGCTCGCCTCTTCGTCGCTGCTCATTTCTACAAAACCAAAACCTTTAGAATTGCCGGTTTCACGGTCAAACACAATCTTGGCGGATGCCACATTACCGAAATTAGAGAACAAGGTCCGCAGACTTTCTTCCGACGTGTTGTAGGATAAGTTACCCACATACAGTTTCTTGGCCATCGAGAAAATTCCTTCTCCCAGATAAGCGCCTGGGTGCGCTATATACTCCGCGAAGATACAAACCTTCGCGTTTCCATGCCCTCTCTACGAAAGGGTCCTGGATACAATTACATGAGAGGGAATTGATAGAACCGGAAGCAAGGATCGATGAGCCAGAAATGCGGAATCACACAATCTTCTAAATAACCGTCTACTATACAACTAATTCCCACTTATCAATTCAAAGCGTATCCTATCTTTGAGGAGACGTCAAGCCTGAAAATTCAAAATAATGAATTTTTAATTCTTTTTTTTATTTTATTTGCGCAAAAAGTTCAGGGATCAGGGATTTTAGATCCTGTATGGTATGGTACGCCCCCATTTCTGAAGTAAAAACCTCTGGGGAGGTCTCTTTCCCCTCGATTTTGGGACCAAAATACGACTGGAATCCCAGACTGGTTGCCGTTTTGTATCGTACCAGGGCTCGGCGAACTGGCCGTATTTCCCCGGCCAGCGTCAGTTCTCCTGCCATAATGCTGGAATCAGGAATAGGAATCCCTGTCCTGGCAGAGTAAAGGGCCGCAGCGATCGGGAGATCGGCTCCCACATCGGTGAGCCGTATGCCTCCGGCCACATTTATGTATATATCCTGGTCGGAGAGTCGGAGATTAAGATGTTTTTCGATGGTGGCGGCCAATCGGGAAACCCGATTAGTATCGATTCGGTCAGAGAAGACGCGACTTATGGCCCCCTTAGATTCTACCATGAGGGCTTGAATCTCTACGAGGAGCACCCGGCTGCCTTCTACTACGGCCGCCTTTGCAACCCCCGCGGGGAGGGGCCCATCTCGGGGGACAAGAAAAAGCCGGGAAGGATCTTCCACTGCCAGCATACCCCCTTCGGTCATGGAAAAAATTCCAATTTCGTCGATAGACCCGAACCGATTTTTGGCGGCCCGCACAAAGCGATATTCCGTATCGTTTTGTTCAAAATATAAAACCGTGTCTACCATGTGCTCTATACTTTTGGGTCCAGAGATAAGGCCATCTTTGGTTACGTGGGCCACCAAAAACAGAATCGCATCATGATTCTTTACCCAATCGATAAGTTCATAGGTACAATATTTTATCTGGTTGATGGTGCCTGGTACCTGGCCGAGTTCGGTGGTATACAGGGTCTGAATGGAATCGATGATAATCAAGATGGGTTTTACCGCATCCAGAACAGGGAAAATCTCTTCCATGTGACCGGTGCATAATAGCTCAATCTTATCGCTGGTAACTCCTAATCGGTCGGCCCGCATCCGAATTTGGCCCGCCGATTCTTCTCCTGAAATATAGAGAACCCGACCAGTGCATTGGCTGGTGGCTGCCGCCTGGAGTAGCAGGGTGGATTTCCCGATGCCCGGTTCTCCTCCTACCAGGATGGTGGAACGTTTCATCATACCCCCACCGAGGACACGGTCAAGTTCTGCAATTCCTGTGGAAATTCGATTTCCCTCATGGGGGTCTATTACCGAAAGGGGAAGAGAAGAGAGCGGTGGATGGGAAGCATGGGATGCAAGCGGTTCTCTCGTATCATGGACCATTCTTTCTTCGAGGGTGTTCCAGGCGCCGCATTCGGGGCAGCGCCCAAGCCATTTCGGCTCTTCGTGTCCACAAACGCTGCAACGAAAGATAACTGTCCGGGATTTCTTTGCTTTCATAGGACCGGTCCTTTCCATGGTAATGACAGATACAAAACGGATTTTCCCTCTTCTTATGGTTGTGCTTTTAGTGGGATTGCTATATGCTCTTAAGTAAGGAATAGGATGAGCAATCCCTTTCATGGTATAATACCGTATAGAAGCGGTTTATGTAAGTTGATTGAAAAGTCCTGGAAGAAGCTTAGAAGCAAGCTTCTTTAAGCTTTAAACAGAATTTACCCGCCGTTATATTTTAAGAGAATGGGATGGAGAAACCACCAGAATACTATGGAAAAGGATAACGAAAAAGAAGAAAGGAAAGAAAATCCCCTTCACCAGGAAAGAGAAAAGAACCGTGTGCCCCGGCGGAGCCAATTCTCGGAGGAATTTACCATGGCGGCCAGAGAAGTAGGCGAGGCTATCCGGGAAGTGAAGGATGCCTTTACGGAAGCGCTGGTAATAGTAAAAGAGGAATATAGAAAATCGAATGGCAATGGAATGGAGTTAAAGGATGCTCGGAAGGTAGAAAAGATTCTTAAAAAAAAGGTGAGACAACGGGTACGACATCAGATCGAGGATGAAGCAGAAAATAGCGAACCTTCATATTCTCCGCTGGATGAGTCGGAATCTTTCGAAGCCTACTCTCTCTATTACGAGAAAATCCAGCGAGAAGCCCATCGTTCTCCGGGGGAATTCTGGGGACATTTGGTTTCTTTTGTGGTGGTTAATGCGGGGCTAATGGCCCTTAATATGCTCGTTACTCCCGGTTTCCCCTGGGCCCTCTTCCCCTTTGGAGGCTGGGGGATCGGGCTTTTAACGGACCTTGTAAAAGCTTTTAGAAAAAAGGAGAAGCTAAAGGAGCTGGAAAAATTGCCGCCCCTGAGAGAAGAAGCTCTTGAATTGTTTAAAAAGCTTCAGAAAAAAAAGGATGAACACTCCGAAGAGGTGGCCGCTCTTGTTCCTACAAGTCTTTTCCTGTACATGATCAACATGATAACCACCCCTGGTTTCATGTGGAGCCTTATCCCTATTGGGGGCATGGTTATAGGAGGGCTCACTGGTTTCTTCTCAAAAAGGGGGGAGATTACGGAGCTTGAACGGACCTTGAAGAATGCTCTCCAAAAGGGCGGGATGACCTCGAGGAGAGGCGTTGATATGCCCGTCCGTCGTTCCGAGGAGAAGGTGTCTGATCCCTATGAGCAAATAGTTCTGGATGCCCGCTCATTACGGGACGCAATCCGGGAAATGATACAAGGCACCGCTCATTCTCGGAAAGGCCCTCCCCAGCCTCTTCCCGGGACCGAAGAATTTTTACCCTTGTTAGATTTATATGTGGAAGAAATAGCATCATTAGTTGATAAACGGCGAGAAATTGCTACAATTATAGAGATGATACCTGTTGGAACTTTACAGCAGGATAAGGTGCTCTTGAAGAAAAAGCTGGAATCGACCGAGACGTCGGCCATGTTACGAGAAGAGTACCAACGGGCCCTTGCGAATATCGAAAAACAGGAGCGTTCCTTGCGGGAATTGCAGGATGAAAAGGAGCTCATGGAAATAAAGATCCGTTCTTCCTTCACGGCGCTCCAGCAAATGCGTCTCGATGTGGCTCGTTTAATAAGTCTTGCTGGGGCCAGCCAGAAAGGGTCTATCGAACAGGTGGACCATACGGCGGAGGAACTTCGTCGGTATATCCAGGACCTTAAAGCAGGATATGAAGAGTTGAATCAGTTTGAAAGTAGTACCAAGAGATTTTTAGAACAAAAAGATGAGGTAATGGGAAAATGACCACAAAAGAAGCTATTTTATGTGTGGATGATGAGGCCATTATCGTTTTTGCCATGAAACAGGAGCTGAAACGGCACTATGGGGGGCGTTTTGTGTACGAAACAGCCCTCGATGCGGAGGAAGCTCTGGAAATAATTGATGATCTTGTGGGACAGGGAATCGAAGTGGTGGTGGTTATTTCGGACTGGCTCATGCCGGGGATGAAGGGAGACGAATTCCTTATCCGGGTGCACGACAAATATCCCCAGATTGGTCTTATCATGGTAACCGGTCAGGCCGATGATGGGGCCATTGAGCGGGCTATCCAGCAGGCAAAAATATCGACCTGTCTAAAAAAACCCTGGCGTAGTCAGGATCTTATTGCAGCCATCGATGATATACTACAAAAAGCAAGCTAAACCATGGAATTTAATCTGAGTACGCCGGCGTTGCTATTTTCGGCGATTTCACTTTTTATGCTCGCTTTTACTAATCGCTTTTTAAGCCTTGCAACCCTTATTCGTCAGCATGTGGCCCTCTATGAAGAAAAGAAAGACCCAAATACCCTTGCGCAAATTCACAATTTTTACCGGCGCCTTAAGATAATAAAGTATACCCAGATCTTTGCGGTTTTAAGTTTCCTTCTTTGTGTCATCAGTATGTTTATCATCTTTGTTCATGACGAGACCCTGGCCAAATGGTTCTTTGGGGCCAGCCTGGTGAGCCTCTTTGTCTCTCTCCTTTTTTCTCTGCAGGAACTCTTTTTATCCATTGGAGCCCTTAAGCTTGAAATAGAGCGGATAAAGGGATAGGATGGGCAAGGTATGGATCTCTGGGATAGAGAAAGGGAGAAAAATTTTTTTCTGGATACATTGAAAAGCTTTGCTTCGCCCGAGCAGCTTTTTTACAAGCTAGAAGATACATATTATGCATATATTCCAAAAGGTTTTTCTGCAAAGGGACAGGTTCTTCAGAGCAGAAACTCATTGATAGGTCATTACACGGAAAAATGGTGCCAGAAAATTTTGGCCCCAATTGCCCATAAATTGGGACTCCATGCAGTTCAAGGAGTTATATGTGAAGATATAGCTCTTACAAGGCAATCTCCGGCTGATGTAGCCTTTTGTACTACTCCTGTTGCTGAACAGGAAGCGAAAAACGTAAAGTTAATTTTTGAGATTAAAATGAGTATTGTGTCTAATTATAGATACGATGTGCAAACTAGGACTATTTCCTATTATGGTGATTATACTACACATCAGGGTAATCCTTCTCTGTTAAGATCCGATTCTATGCTTAAAGCTATAGGAAAGGCTATCAATATCCGGGTTTCTGGAGATAAAGCCTCTGGTATACCTTTACTAGTGATCGGCAATAGCCCTATTACGGAAAGTTATATAGAAAAAGTGGATTTTTTAAAGGAATCAGGAGTTATTCAAGGATTCTGGTCGCTTAATCCGTATCCTTCTGAAAGTAAAAGTTTCCTTAAACGGACGCCTAAAAAAGGATTTTTAACTTTTGAGAATTATGAAGAATTAGAAAAAGCATGTTTTTCCTTATTAAGTACTCCTTTTTTTTATTTTTCATCTATGAAAACTAAGAAGGAACTGGGACGTATTATCGCAATTGCCAGTAAAGAAAGTACAGATATTGAACGGGCAGAGAAATTCTTAGCGCTTCTGAGGGAATAATGAGGGAATAATATGAAAAGAAAGATCGGTACGGAAACCAGTGCTTTTGGTGTTAGTGGTAGAATAAATCACGATAGTTCAAAATTTTACAATAGTAGGATGTATAAAGAACTGAAGCTAAAAAATGAAGAAATAGGTGAAGAAAATTCCTTCCCAGAAGAATATCGTAATACTATCATCCTAGGGTCTTCCGAAAATATGCAAGAGATCCCCGACAATTCGGTGCACCTTATGATTACTTCTCCGCCTTATAATGCTAATAAAGAATATGATCAGGATCTTACCCTTACAGAGTATCTTTCTTTTCTGGAGCGAGTTTTTCGGGAAACCTATAGAGTATTAGTGTATGGTGGTAGAGCCTGTATTAACATTGCTAATTTAGGAAGAAAACCATATATTCCTCTTTCAGATTATGTTTCTCGTATTATGATAGATATAGGCTTTTTAATGCGAGGCGAGATTATCTGGAATAAAGCATCTAGTGCGAGTCCTTCAACCGCTTGGGGAAGTTGGCAAAGTGCAGCCAACCCTACCCTTCGAGATATTCATGAATATATCCTTGTTTTTTCTAAGGGGGATTATAGTAGGGAAAAAGGAGAAAAAGAAGATACAATCACCCGGGAACAATTCATGGAATGGACAAAATCGGTTTGGACTATAAATGCTGAAAGTGCAAAAAGAATTGGGCATCCAGCCCCATTCCCTGAAGAGTTGCCGTATCGGCTTATTCAACTGTACTCTTTTAAGGGTGATATTATACTTGATCCTTTTATGGGGTCGGGGACTACCGCTGTAGCAGCATTAAAAAGCAGCAGAGATTTTGTAGGATACGAAATTGTTGAAGAATATGTTACCCTCGCCCAAGAACGAATTAAAGTGATAAGGGATCAACCTCTTCTTTTATCTTAGTTTGAGTTTAGTAGGGCTTTTATTAGAGAATGAGAGAAAGCTGGTTAGAGGGTAACCACTCATGCTCTTTTCCCTTTTATAAACACTGAAGAGGGAAAGATTCCTTTGCATAAGAACCATACCCGGCACTGTCTACTGTTTTTTTAGAATAAAAAAAGGCAACAACCACGTGTTGTTTTTATGTGCTTCACGGTGGGAAGAAAAAACTTTTTATGTCGAAGGGCCAAACAGAGATGTTTAGCCCTTGTCGCAAAAAAAACCTATTTTACCAGCAGCCGGTTCAGCCGTTTTACAAAGTCGGCGGGATCCTTAAGCTTAACCCCTTCCACGAGAAGGGCCTGATCGAGCAGAACCGTGGCAACATCGGCGATGTATTCCTCATCGTCCCGGTCTTTAAGGCTCTGTACCAGCGGATGGTTCCCATTAACTTCCAGAATAGGTTGAATATCGGGTATTTCTGTCTGTCCCATGGCCTTAAGAAGCTGGGCAAACTGAATGCTCGGATCGTGCTCATCTGCCACAATACAGGAAGGGGATTCCTGAAGCCGGCGGGAAAGTTTTACGTCTTTTACCTGGGATCCGAGGGCTTTCTTAATCTTTTCGAGTACCGGTTTTAAGGCCTTCTCCTGGTCCTTGTCTTTTTCGGTGCCCAGTTCTTCGTCTGCACCGGCCCGGTTTACCGCTTTAAGGTCGTAGTCCTTGTATCGACCAACGGCGGGGATGACGATGTCGTCAATTTCATCATCCATGATAAGAACTTCGATGCCCTTGGCCCGATAGGCTTCGAGGAGCGGCGAGGCCTTAAGGGTTTTCTCATCTCCCCCCGTGATGTAATAGATAGCCTTCTGGTCGCTCTTCATGCGGGAAACATAGTCGGCCAGACTGGTCCACCCTTCCACGGCACTGCTCTTAAAGCGAACCAGTTCGAGGAGGGCCTCCCGGTTACTGTAGTCCTGGTACAGCCCTTCTTTGAGGGGCCGGTTGTACTGGGAAATAAAGGTTTCCCACTTTTCTTTGTTATTGTCCGCCAGAGCCTTAAATTCGGCCAGCAGTTTCTTAACGGAAGCATTGCGGATGTTTTGAAGGATCCGGTTTTGCTGGAGTATCTCCCGGCTGACATTGAGGGGCAGGTCCTCTGAATCGATAATCCCTCGAATAAAGCGGAGCCAGGTGGGCAAAAGTTCCTTGTCGTCGTCGGTGATAAAGACCCGTTTTACATACAATTTAACCCCCGGCTTGTAGTCCGCATGGTACATGTCGAAGGGGGCCTTTTTGGGTACATAGAAGAGGGTGATGTATTCCAGGGTTCCTTCGGCTTTAGTATGCACATAGAAGAGAGGATCATCCGAATCGTGGGCTATTTGTTTGTAGAATTCATGGTAATCCTCTTCTTTAAGTTCGTTTTTTGATTGGCGCCAAATGGCTGTGGCCGCATTAATCCGTTCTGTTTTGGCTTTGCTCCCCTTTTCTTTACCATCCTTGTCGTATTCTTTTTCTTCGTAGGTAAGATAGATGGGGAAGGCCACATGGTTAGAATATTTTTTGATAATCTCTTCGATGGTCCATCGGTTGGCAAACTCCAGGCCTTCTTCATTGAGATGGAGGATGACCGTGGTCCCCTGGGAATCCCGCTGGGCTGGTTCGATGGTGTAGGTTTCTTTTCCATCGCTGGACCACTTCCAGGCGGCCTCTTCCCCGGCTTTCCGGGTGATTACTTCGATGCGATCGGCCACCATGAAGGCCGAATAGAAACCCACCCCAAACTGGCCGATAAGGTTTGAATCCTTGCGGGCCTCCGCAGAAAGCTGTTCCAGAAAAGCCCGGGTCCCCGACCGAGCGATGGTCCCCAGGGATTCAATCAGGTCGGTTTCATTCATCCCAATACCGTTATCAGAGACTGTAAGGGTCTTTTCCTGTTTGCTAAAGGAAATATCTATGCGGGGATCAAAGACAATACCCTTATACGCATCGTTGGCGACGGTAAGATACTTAAGCTTGTCCAGGGCATCGGAAGCGTTAGAGACGAGTTCCCGCAGGAATATTTCCCGATTAGAATAGAGGGAGTGAATAATAAGGTGGAGTAATTGACTTACTTCGGTTTGAAATTGATGTTGTGACATGGGCGTAGCTGCTCCTTTGTACCATGAGGTAAAAAATGACTATGGCTGTTTATCAGTAAAAAAATACTAAGAAATGAGAAGGGTGGCAAGGGAAAACTCCAGAATAGAAAGGGGCTGTTTTTCTCAGGTTACACTAAAGGGCACCCCTTTTCTGGAAGGCACAACCGCGCAGAACCGTTCCGTGGCCCCTGTTCATATTCTCTATTGCTTTTCTAACTGTTCCACCTGTTCCAGAGCGGCCCGCCAGGCCAGGGCCGCACATTTAACTCGCACGGGTAATCGCGCCACCCCGGAAAAGGCTACCGCATCTCCCATGTCTTCCAGGCTTTCAAGAGGCGCCTCTCCCCGGAGAACTCCCAGAAAGGTAGTGATAAGGGAGTGGGCCTCTTGAAGGGATTTCCCTTCCAGGAGTTGGGCAAGGATATCCGCCGAACTCATGGAAATGGAACAGCCCGTTCCATCAAAAAAGGCTTCCTGGATGAGTCCTTCGGGAGTTACCGAAAGGGCAATGCGGACCTTATCGCCACAGGAAGGGTTTTCCACGTAGGGCACGCCTTCCAGGGGCTTTCTTTTTGTGGGATGCTTGTAATGGCTGCGGATTATAGTTTCGTAGAGTTGAGGATCGTTCATAGCAATGCTCCCTTACAATTCTTCCCGGGCTGCCTCGAGGGCTTCAAGAAGGGCATCTACTTCTTCGATGGTGTTATAGGCTCCAAAACTTGCCCGGAGGCTTGAGACAACCCCAAACCGCCGGGCCAGGGGATGGGCGCAGTGATGCCCCGCCCGCAGGGCAAACCCCTTTGTATCCAGATAGGCCGAAAGATCGTGGGCGTGGATGCCTTCCAGGGTAAAGCTTACAATTCCTGCCCGTTTAAAGGAGGACCGGTGGAGGGTAGAATAGTCGGGGCCCAGGATGCGAACCCCCGGAATAGTTCGTAACCCTTCGTAGAGCCGTTTGCCGAGGAGGGCCTCGTAATGGCCGAACCGATCAGGGCCGTGCCGGTCAAGCCACTCTATTGCTGTCGCCAGGGCAACGGCCTGACTGATGGGGGGAGTCCCCGCTTCAAACTTGTACGGGGGCTCTGCGGGTGTGAACCCATCGAGCCGGACTTCCCGAATCATGTCGCCGCCTCCTAAAAAGGGAGGGAGCTTCTCTAAAAGTTCCTGTCGCCCATAGAGGACCCCGATGCCGAAGGGACCGTACATTTTGTGGCCCGAAAAGGCAAGAAAATCCGCCCCCAGGGTTGGCACATCCAGTTTCATGATAGGCGCCGCCTGGGCTGCATCTACCGCCAGGAGGGCCCCTGCCTCATGGGCCAATTCTCCTATGCGGGATACCGGATTTATGGTGCCAAGGACGTTGGACACCAGGGTCACCGATACCAGGCGGGTTCTGGGGGAAAGGAGCTTCTCGTAGGCTGCAAGATCTAAGAGCCCCTCATCGGTCAGGGGGATGAAACGGAGCACCACTCCCCGTCGTTGAGCTAGAAGCTGCCAGGGCACTATATTGGCGTGATGTTCCATTTCTGAGAGGATGATTTCATCGCCGGGGGCAAGGAGTTCCCCAAGACTGTGGGCCAGGAGGTTAAACCCTTCGGTGGTGCCCCGGGTAAAGATCACTTCTTCCGGTCGGACACCGATAAAAGCCGCCACGCGACGCCGGGCTGCCTCATACTGCTCGGTTGCGGCTTCTCCGAGGCTGTAAATGGCCCGATGGACATTCGCACAGGCTTCGGAGTAAAAGGCCGTTTCCGCCTCCAGGACAACCTGAGGTTTCTGGGTGGTGGCCGCATTATCCAGGTACGCTAACTGAGGATTGGCCCGTAAGAGGGGAAACTCCTGCCGAAGCCGATGGGCTTCCTGAGATAGGGCGGTGAGGGAACTATCCTCTGAGGGGGGAGAAGGGGACACAGAGGAGGGAATTGTATTTTCTGTTTGGGGAACGGATGATGCCGCAAAGGAAATACCATCTTTTTGAGGAAGAGCTATCGACGGAGAAGAGAGGATCGGTGCGGGGCCCCCTTGGAAGTCGGAAGATAGGGGCGTTCCTTTAGGGGCAACGAAGGGCTGTTTCATTGGGGGGTCCCTCCTTCTTTCGGGTAGGCAAGGTGTTCCAGAACAAGGCGCCGAATCTGTTCCTGGTAGAGCTCAGGGAGACGTGGAAAAGCGGGGGCCATGTGGGCCAGTACTAAAAAGGCCCGGCTTTCTTCTGGCGAAATACCCCGGCTCTGGAGATAGTAGGCCTGGTGGGGATCAATGCCGCCAGTGGTGGCCCCATGACTGCAGGACACATCGTTGTTTTCTATTTCAAGTTCTGGGTAAGCCTCTGCGTGGGCCCCATCGTTCAAAATAAGATTACGGATAGAGAGAATACCATCCGATTTAGGGGCCCCTGGGGCAATGTGAATTCGATCTTGAAATACAAGATGGGCGGTCCCTGTCACAACGGACCGAAAGTGGCTGGTGCTGGTTGTGTGGGGAACGTGATGGTGCACAATGTAAGAATGATGTTGCTCTGCTATTCCCCATCCTCCGTATATGCCTACCACATCGACTTTGCTCCCTGGACCTTGAAGTTCTATGACAGTCTGATGCTGACTGAAGAGGCTGTGAAAAACCACCTCGGTTAAAAAAAGCTGGGAATCCTCTTCTAATACAAAATGGTGAAATATATGGGGATGGGCTCCCGAGGCAGGGGTCTCCTGCACCGATACAATATTCTGCGGGGGTATCCCGAGGGAAAGCACCCTGAGACGGGCCCCTTTGTGGAGATGGATCTCCCGATGGGTCGGAACCTCCCCTCCCTGCGGGGGTAACAGGATTTCCTGTTCCTGGTACGCCTGAACGTGAATCACATCCGCCGGGGCAGGATTTTCCAGAGAGACGGTCCTTTGCTGTGGTATTGTTGATGTGTTCATCCGACGGAGCCCTCCATTTCCAGTTCGATAAGGCGGTTTAGTTCGACGGCGTATTCCATGGGAAGTTCCTTTACGAGGGGCGCCACAAAGCCGTTAACGATCATGGCGGCCGCTTCTTTCTCATCGATTCCCCGACTCATAAGGTAGAACAGTTGGTCTTCACTGATCCGGGAAACCCGGGCTTCATGTTCTATGGTTGCCCCGCTACTTCGGATATCGATGCGAGGATAGGTATTTGATACGGAATTGCCGTCCAGAATAAGGGCGTCGCATTCCACCTTGGTTTTAATGTTTTTGAGTCCCGGCTTTGCCATCACAAGCCCCCGATAGCTGGAAATTCCCCCTCCCCGGGATATGGATTTGGAGGTAACCACACTGGACGTATCATCGGCCAGGTGAATTATTTTAGCCCCCGTGTCCTGGTGCTGTCCTGTTCCGGCAAAGGCGATAGAAAGAACTTCGCCCCGGGCTCCCGGCCCTTTCAGAAAAATGGCGGGATATTTCATGGTCACCTTGGAGCCAATGTTGCCATCAACCCATTCCATAAGACCACCGTCGTACACTACGGCCCGCTTGGTAACCAGGTTGTACATGTTGGTGGACCAGTTTTGCACGGTAGAATAGCGAATCCGGGCTCCCTTCAGGGCGATGATTTCTACCACCGCCGCGTGGAGGCTATCCTTTGAGAATACCGGTGCGGTGCACCCTTCAATATAATGAACAAAGGAACCTTCATCGGCGATAATCAGGGTTCGCTCAAATTGGCCGAAGGATTGGGTGTTTACCCTAAAGTAGGCCTGCAAAGGGATTTCCAGCTGAACCCCCGGTGGAACATACACAAAGGAACCCCCGGACCAAACGGCGCTGTTAAGGGCGGCAAACTTGTTATCGTTGGGGGGCACCACGGTGGCAAAATATCGCTGGACCAGTTCTGGATGTTCCTTTACTGCGGTCTCCACATCGGTAAAGATAACCCCCCGTTTTTTTAGATCTTCCCGGATGTTGTGGTACACCATTTCCGAATCGTACTGGGCTCCCACACCGGCAAGCCACTTTTGTTCTGCCTCCGGGAGCCCAAGCCGGTCATAGGTTTCTTTTATTTCCGGTGGGAGCTCTTCCCAGGAGGTCCCCGGCGTTTCGGTAGGTTTTGTGTAATAGGTAATCTCATCAAAATTGATGGCCGACAGGTCTGGCCCCCAGGCGGGAAGGGGTTTACTCTGGAAGTATTCCAGGGCTTTTAGCCGAAAGGTAAGCATCCAGGCTGGTTCGTTTTTAGAAGCGCTGATGGCCCGCACCGTTTCTTCCGTAAGGCCCTTGCCGGTAGTGAATACGGACCGTTCGGGCATGGAAAACCCAAAGCGTTCTGTATACCCCTGGCCAATTTCTTTAAGTACTTCGTGCTGCATAGATTCCTTCCTGTGCCCGAGGAGCCGCGGGATCTTGCTCTTTGAAAGCCCCAAAGCCTTCCCGTTCCAGGGCTTCCACCAGACTAAAGTCTCCGCTCCGGGTAATACGTCCCTGTTCCATGATGTACACCCGGTCTATCGGAATGAGATCCAACAAACGACGGTAGTGGGTAATGATCAGGGCCGAAAAATGGGAGCCCCGCATGCGGTTTATTCCCTGGGCTACGAGGCGCAGGGCATCCACATCAAGTCCCGAATCAACCTCATCAAAAATAGCGCAGCGGGGTTGAATCACTAACAATTGGAGAATTTCGAGCCGTTTTTTTTCACCTCCTGAGAATCCTTCGTTTACCGAACGGTCTAGAAAGGCAGGATCCATATGGAGAATTTCCAGGTATTCCTTAAGTTCCCGGTAAAAGGCGGCATACCCTGATGGGGGATTCCGTCGCAGTTCGGCGATGCGGAAAAGGAACTGGGATACCCGAATCCCCGGTAGCTCTACGGGGTACTGAAAGGCCATGAAAAGTCCTAGGCGAGCCCGTTCATAGGCTGGTAGAGAAAGAAGGTCTTTCCCATCAAAAACGATGGTGCCCTCTGAAATTTCGTAGCGAGGGTCCCCCATGAGCACGTTACCCAGGGTGCTTTTGCCGTTCCCGTTAGGACCCATAAGGGCCACCACTTCTCCTGCTCCCAGGCTAAGGGAGACCCCCTTGAGTATCTCCTTGCCTTCGATACTTGCATGCAGGTTTTCTATAACCAGTGTATTCATGTGTCCTCTCTCGTTATATATGACAATAATAGTCATATTTGGTGATTTCGACAAGGTGGGGAAATAAAAATCGGTCATATATTGGTATGTTGGGGACGGGGCCCGGCGAGAAAATAGAGGAGAAAAATAGAGGAGACAGGAAAATAAAAAAGGGACCTTGCCAGAAAAGATATAGCTTTGAGATGGGCTTTTTTGATAAAATACAACAAATGAAATTAAGCTTTATTCGTCGAGCCGGTGCCCAGGAAAGGGCTTCCCTTTCTCTGTTTGCGTTAACGGTGCCCATTGTTCTAGAAAATCTATTTAGGATTTTTATTTCTTCCATCGATATTTTTATGCTCAGCGGCTACTCCCAGGAAGCGGTGGCGGGGGTAGGAATTGTCAATCAGTACATCTTTTTTATTCAGCTTCTGTTTAACATTGTATGTATTGGGACCAGTATTGTTCTGGCCCAGTACCTGGGGGCTAAACGTCACACCGAAGCAAGCCAGGTGATTCAGGGAAGTATTCTGTTAGTGGGCGCCCTGGCCGGGGGATTGTTGATTCTTATTTTGGTGGGAGCGGGACCTCTCCTTTCTCTGTACAAAGCGGAGCCTGCAGTACGGTCCTATGCCATTACGTACTTAAAAATATTTGGCGGTTTTGGGTCTTTTTTTGTGGCCTTTAACATGTTGCAGGGAACGGTCCTTCGGGCCTATGGCTATACCCGGGATACCATGGTGGTCACCTTTATTGCAAATGGTATCAATGTGATTGGGAATGCCATCTCCCTGTATGGGCCCTTTGGCTTGCCCATTTTAGGGGTAACCGGCGTTGCCGCTTCATCGGTTATCTCCCAGATAGCAGCCTGTGGTATTCTTGCCTGGAGAATTAGACAGTATCCAGAAGTACGGTTCCGTCTTTCCCACTGGAGAAATATTCCCTCTTCTATATTCAAGACGATTATTCAAATAGGGCTCCCTTCGGCGGGGGAATCTCTTTCCTATAATGTGGCCCAGATTGTGATTATGGCCCTGATAACCACCTTTGGTACGGCCGCTGTTTCGTCGGTGGTATATGCCCAGACTATCGTCCGGTTTGTGTTTATCCTTCCTATGTCAATTGGCGCGGGGGTTCAAATAAAGGTAGGATACCTGGTAGGTGCTAAGAAGTTTGAAGAGGCCTATAACCGTCTGTATCGCTATCAACTGATAGGTACGGTTATTGCGATGGGGATTATTACCCTTCTCCAGTTTGTAAAAAAGCCGATAATCACCATTTTCACCCACGACCCGGCGATTTTAGCCACCACAAGTACGCTGTTACTGTATTCGTACTACATTGAATTTGGCCGTTCTATCAACCTTATTACTATCTCTGCGCTTAAAGGAGCAGGGGACGTCCGTTTCCCCGTGGGGTACGGCATATTCTCTATGTGGTGCATCATGGTGTTAGGGGCCTATCTTTTTGGGTACAAAGCAGGATTAGGCCTTGTGGCGGTATGGCTTGCTATCGGAACCGATGAAACCCTCCGGGGCCTGGTAATGCTGGGACGCTGGAAGAGTAAGCGGTGGATGGAAAAACGGCTTACCTAGCGGTCTTCTGGAATGTTCTCGGGCGCTTCCTTGGGAGCCGGGTAGAAGATAAGGCCCCCTTCCCTTAAGGTTCGATATATGCGGGATAGCTCCGAAGGTTCGGCGAGGGAAGTCAGGTGCTGAAGTAGTTCTTTCCTGGATATGGTCCGGGGGGTGTGGGCGCGGGAAAGAAGGCTGTGAAGTGTTGCCAGGGGGGTGTCTTTTTGGCTTCCAGGATTTTTCCGTCCGTCCCGGGGAGAAAGACGGAGGTGGTATGCTTGATAGCGGTACCACCACCGAAGTTCCTGCGGGCCGCCCGATGGGTCGGCGAAAAGAAGGGGCTCGCTTCCCAGAAAAAGGCCCCATTCTCTGGCCTCCTGCGCAGGGCCGGAACTGGCAGCGACGGAGGAGTTGGGCTGGGCTTCCCCAGCCCTGGCCTGAGAAAATTGGGGTGCCCCCGGCGGGCTCTGTTTTTGTAGGGCCGCAACAACTTCAAGGTCCTGGAAGGAACCCTTTGCTTGAGAAGCATGGGTGCCCGCAGGAGACCAGCGATTTTTTGCTTCTTCTTTTGTAAGATATTCCTGTAGTAAGCCGGGTACCCGCTCTGGTTCCACCTGTGGGCGGGGAACCTTAAACGAAAAATACCGGGTCACCGGTATATCTGTTTTCCCCTTCATCCAGTCATGGAGCATGGTATCCAGGGGGATGGTGTACCTGTTGAATCGTTCTTCCCCTTCGAAGGGAATATCGTTATCCGCAAAATAGTCGGATGGAGTTGGCCCTTCCCGGAGTACTAAATCAGGATGTCTGCCCTGGCATTTTTCCCGATAAAAACGGGAATGGCGGGTAAGCACGAATTTATGCCAGAAGGCCGAGTCTAAGAGCCCCTCCGCAAAGAGTTGCCGGAGCAATTCTGCCGAATCGATGATGTCCTGATCTTCCTGGTCCCAGTACCCGTAGATTAGATAGGCATGGGTTAAAATGCCCGATTCTTTAAAAGCTGCACAGGACGCAACCACCTCTTTGAGGGTGATGCCCTTCCCCATCCGCTTAAAGCCCCGCTCGGTGGCCACTTCTATCCCTCCGGAGACCCCTACGAGACCTCCTGCGGCAAGAAGGGCCGCCACATCCCGGGTAAAATCCCTTTCGAAACGGATATTCCCCCAAAAAAAGAGGGGGCTCCCTGCGGCCAGGTTCAGCTCTGCCAGGCGGATTAACGCAGAGACCGGGGCCGCTTCGTCTACCAGGTGAATGCCCCGAATGCCGGTTTTATGGGCCTGTTTCAGGAAATGCTGGAAAAACGCTTCGATGTTCACCGGCTGGTAGCTTCGAATATAATCGAGCTGTACATCGCAGAAGCCACAGGCATGCCAGTAGCAGCCGTGGGCCAGATAGGCCTTAAGCCACTTGCCCTCTGTCCAGAGACGGTGCATCGGGTTAGTATCATCTACCGGAGTGATGTACCGGGAAAAATCTATTCCCCCATAATCGGGGAAACAAAGGGCGGTCTTTGTTTTTTCGAGATGGGAAACTTCACCAGAGGAAGGGTGGTTTTGCGAGCCCTCGGTGCCGCTGGGGCCCTGTGGGCCGTCCGTACCACCCGTTCTTCCTGGGACCGCCACAAAAGAGGACTCCTTTAAACCAGAAAGAATCTTTTTTTCTGTATCACAATACATGGTTTTATAGAGAAGAGGGGGAACTTGTTCATGTCTCTTTTTTTGCCGAACCCGGGAGAGTACCTGGGTGAGTGCCCCGTATCCCCGGTCAAAGCAGAGAAAATCGATATACTCAAAGAAGCGGGCCGCCTGGATGTGGCGAAGTTCGGTGTTTACATAACCTCCGCCGGCCACGACGGGAAGGTCCTTCCCAAAATAGGCCTTTGCTGAGCGGGCGCAGGAGAGGGCTCCCACAAGACAGCCCGGGAAGGGAATCGTAAGACCCAACAATTCGGGTCTTGCAAGGGCGGTCCATCGTCGTTGTAAAAAAGGCTCGTAAAAAGAGCGAATTATATATCCTGAAAGCCCTTTCTCTACTTCCTGAAAGGAACGGATGCTGGCCGTAAGTTGATCCCCATACTTAACAAGAGAAAAAGAAGGGTCCAGGACTACCTGAATGAAATCTGCCAGATCTGCCAGCATCTGACTTGCCACGTGCTTCGCTTCGTCGGGTAACACCGTCCCTTCCCGGTCTGCAATAAAGGCGGCTGTTCGTGGTCCCCAGGGGAGGGTCCCATTGGCAAGGGTAAGCCGATGGGCGAATTCGCTCCGGTTCCCCTGCAAAAACGCGATAAGATCATCGATCACATTAATCCATCGTTCTTTCTGAGACAGGAACGATCGGGCGGTCTCAAGGATGGGGGTATCTTTGAGGAGTGGGGCATGAGAAAAATCGGGCTGTTCTAATAAGGAACGGGCATCTTGAAAAATCCTGGTAAGCCCCCGGGAGCTAAAAATCTCAAGGAAAAGTTCTATAGAGTGATCCTCAACAATCACTTCCTCCCCTTCGTTTTGTAGAAAAGAGCGCAGGTAGTACAGAGAAGGATAGGGGGTGTTTAATTGCACAAAGGGTGGCTGAATAAGCAGTATCACTTGAGCCCTGCCTTGAGTTCAAAAGAGGGACAATGATGGCCGGTGGCAAGGAACACTTCCATAGAAGGAAGATTGCGGCTTTTAATACCGAACACCGTACAACTGCGAGGAAATGCGGGATCCCAGGAGACGCGGAAATGTACACATTTAAGACAATTGGGGGCCCGTTCTCCTCTCTGGGGGGATCCACTAGCCCCTTCCTGCATCGGATCAATCATAGTCGTTTGACAGTTTACTATCCTTTGCGGTATGCTTCAATATAATGAAAGAACTTACGGGAATCCCCGCTTCGCAGGGTGTGGCCATAGGGAAGGCCTTTTTATATGTAGATGATGTATTTTCTCAGATCCCCCGGTATTTTCTTTCGAAGGACGAACTGGACGCCGAGTGGAATCGGTTTCGAGAAGCGGTGATCGCCGCGGAGGTGGAAGTTCGGGAACTTCGTGATCGGGCCCAGCGAGAGATGGGAGAAGATCAGGCAAAAATCTTTGAAGCCCATCTTTTGATGCTGGCAGATGAAGATTTGCAGGAACAAATTCAGCATCGATTGCACGCAAGTCAGTTCAACATAGAATGGGTGCTCTGGGAAATTTCCCGGGAGCTTACACAGAAATTATCCGCCTCCACCGATCCCTATCTTAAAGAACGGGCGGTAGACATTTATGATGTTTCCCGTCGATTGTTGCATCAACTTCTTTCCATAAAAAAGCTCAGTCTTTCGGATATCCAGGAAGAGGTGATATTGGTGACCCATAACCTTCTCCCCTCCGATGCCCTTACCATGAACAAGCGGTGGGTAAAAGGCATTGTGATGGACATGGGCGGCAATACGTCTCATACGGCGATTCTTGCCCGGGCCTTTGAAATCCCCGCGGTGCTTGGCCTTTCTACAGCGACAAGAGAAATAAACGATGGGGAACTCCTTATCGTCGATGGGACCGCGGGGAAGGTGCTGGTAAGTCCTGGTGTGCACATGCTGGAGCGGTACAAAAAGGTTACCCTCCAGCTAAAGAAAATCTCTGAAGAATTACAGCAATTGCGGGATTTGCCAGCTGAGACGAAGGATGGTCATCGGGTAAGCCTTAAGGTGAATATCGAAGTGCCGGAAGAGGCCGAGTTGGTGCACCGCTATGGGGCAGAGGGAATTGGACTCTATCGTTCGGAGTTCTTGTTCCTTACCCCGGGACAATCGGCGGATGAAGAAGAACAGTACCACGCCTATATCAAAGTAGTGGAGACAATGGAGGGGAAGCCTGTCACCATCCGGACCCTTGATGTGGGCGGAGACAAGATAATTCCGGACCTGCAATCAACAGAAGAAAAGAATCCCCTCCTGGGCTGGCGGGCTATTCGTTTCTGTCTTGCCCATCGGGAACTTTTTAAGAATCAACTGCGGGCCCTATTACGTTGTAGTGTCCATGGGAACCTCAGGATCATGTTTCCCATGATTTCGGGTATAGAGGAATTTGAAACCGCCCTTGAGGTGGTGGAAGAGGCAAAAAGGGAATGCCAGAAGAAGGGGGCCCCCTACTCAGAGGACATTCAAATTGGCGCCATGATAGAAATTCCCTCTGCGGCTATGACCGCCGATATCCTGGCCCGGCGGGCGGCCTTTTTTTCGATTGGGACGAATGACCTGGTACAGTATTCCCTTGCGGCAGATCGGGGGAATGAACGGGTGGCCTATCTTGCCCAGCCCTTTCATCCTGCGGTGCTTCGGTTTATTAAACAGACCATCGATGCGGCCCATCAGGCGGGGATCCCCGCGGCCATGTGTGGCGAATTAGCGGGGAATGTGCGGGCTACGGCGCTCCTGTTGGGTCTTGGGTTAGATGAATTTAGTATGTCCGGCTCGTCGATTCCCCTGGTAAAACAGATAATCCGGGGAACGACTAAAAGGGACTGCGAAACCTTGGCGACTCAAGCCCTTGCCTGTTCTTCCTATGTAGAGGTGAATCGTCTGGTAAACGATTGGATGAAAGAGCATTTTCCCAATCTTTCCTGATGGTATGTAGTGATTTGGGCTGGTTGAAAACCCCTGACCGACATTATAGTCTAAAAGCGTAATCCAAAAGAGTAAGAAAAAACGAATATAACGCAAAACCATTCTAGAAGATATTGAGGAAACTATGGAGTTCGATGTAACCGTGCGCTATACCAATGTCCCCACCGTGGTATTAGTGGGGCGTCCCAATGTGGGAAAATCGACCCTTTTTAATCGTCTTTTAAAGCAACGGCGGGCTATCACGGACCCAACGCCGGGGGTTACCCGGGATCCTGTGGAAGTGCAAACCTTTATTGCTGGTTGTCCCCTCCGACTTGTGGATACGGGTGGGTTCAAATTGGAACGGGAGGTGCTGGAAGACCTGGTGGTTCAGAAAACCCTGGAAATGGTACAGCGGGCGGATCTCATTGTTCTTGTGATGGAAGCCGGGGAAATTACTACCGAAGACGAAGAATTCATTGAGCATCTACGGCCCTATTGGAACAAGATGATTGTGGCGGTAAATAAAACCGAAGGGGGGCGCCGGGCCAGCGAGGCGTGGAACCTTCTTTCCTATGGTTTTAAGGAACTCTACCTCGTATCAGCGGAACATGGGGACCACATCCGAGAGCTGGAAGAGGCTATCGTAAAGCATCTGGATTTTTCGCGGGTCACCGTGGAAGACGCAGCCGGCTTGCGGCAAATCAAAATAGCCATTGTAGGGAAGCCTAACACGGGGAAATCCACCCTTTCTAATCGGCTTACGGGGACTGAAGCTTCTATTGTTAGCGATATTCCGGGTACTACCCGGGATGTGGTGGAAGGAGAATTTTCCTATAAGAATCATCATTTTGTGGTGTTAGATACGGCGGGGATTAGAAAAAAGAATCGAATAAAGGAAGATATAGAATACTATTCGGTTAAACGGGCGATTAAAGCTCTGGATGAGGCGGATATTGTTTTCTTACTGATTGATGCCCAGGAAGGACTGACTGACCAGGATAAAAAGATCGCCGCTTTAGCCCATGAGCGGGGGCGGGGAATCATTTTTGTGCTTAATAAGTGGGATACCATGCCGAAGGTAAAAAACGCCTTTGAGGCTACGGTGGATAGGATCCACTTTTTCTTTGGCCAGATGAGCTATGCCCCTATTGTGCCTATCAGTGCGAAGGAAGGGACAGGGATCGATAAACTCCTGGAGACGGCCCTGCGGATGTATGGCCAGCTCCACAAAACAGTGGAAACGGGGGCCCTTAATCAGGCCCTTCAGCGCTGGCTCGAGGAATATCCGCCCCCGGTGGGTCCCAAAACCCACTTTAAGATTCGCTATGCGGTGCAGACCTCTGCAAATCCGGTGAAATTTGTATTTTTTGTTTCCCGCCCCCAGGTGGTTAGCGCTGCCTATCAAACCTATCTGCAGAATAAAATCCGCAAGGATTTAGGATATTCCATGATTCCCATTCAGATAGAACTGCGGCCCAGCAGAAAAGAATGGACCCAGCGAGATCGGGGATAAGGGGTGTCATGGCCTCCTATTCTATTGGGGATGTGGAAAAAATTCTTCAGGTAAAGGCCCATGTGCTTCGTTACTGGGAACGGGAAATTCCCCTGATTCAACCCCGAAAGGATATCAACGGCCGGCGGATCTATTCTTCCCGGGATGTGCGGATCCTTTTACGGCTTAAGCACCTTTTGTACCAAAAGCGATATACTATCGAAGGGGCCCGAGAAGAATTATTGCGAGAACTTTCTGGCCCAACCCAGGACCTTTTGGCCCAGGTGGATGAGATCCGTTCAGAACTGTTACAAATTTTTATGATGGTCCATAAGTGGACAAAGGACGATGATGAACCTCTTTCCCCCACTGACAGCACAACAGAACCATGATTTGGATCTTCTGCTTCGTGTTATTGAGAAGGCTCTTCCTTTGCCGGCCAGGTTCAAAGAAGAACTTCCCCGCCATGTGGCAGAACTTTCTGCCTTGCTAACCCGGGATCGTTCGGAGCGAGAGGGCGGGTATTTAGGAAGGCCCCACCTCCAATCGGCCTATCTCCGATATTTTTTGCCCTGGAATGTGTTCCGCTTGGTTAAATTACTGTCTGCCCTTCCTCTTTCTTTCCAGGAAGAAGATACCATCATCGATTATGGGGCGGGGCCCCTTACGTTTACCCTGGCATTATGGATTGCCCGGCCGGAACTGCGAACCATGTCCCTTCATATCAAGTGTATTGATCATACCCCCTCTATTATGGAGGCGGGGAAAAAAGTTTTTACCGCATTGGTCCACGCCACCTTAGGGCCCCAGGATGGCACCTCTGATGTGGCGGTCCTTCCCTGGCACATTCATACGATAAAAGGTGGATTGGATGTGCCACTGAAGGGGCCTACCCCGGCGTTAGTCTGTGCGATAAATGTGTACAACGAATTGTTCTGGAAAAAAGCCGAGGATGCCCCGGTATTGGCGCAGAGAGAAAGTCGGCGGCTCCATGGGCTTTGTGCCAGAAATGGGAGTATCCTTGTGGTGGAGCCGGGCATTCCCCGGTCAGGCCATTTCTGTAGTTTGTTGCGGGAAAACTTTATTCAGAGGGGGCGGTCTATCCTTGCACCATGTCTCCATAGGGAAGATTGCCCTATGCCCGGGCCCCCTCGCCAGAAGTGGTGTCACTTTGCCTTTGATACCGCGGAAGTTCCTACCGCTCTCAAGGATCTGTCCAGGAAGGCCCATATCCCAAAGGAACGGGCCACCATGAGCTTTATCTTCGCAGGGCCTGTGGACCTCGCCAGTCAGATAGCCCTTAACGAAGCAAGCAACGTCCCTAATACGTTGAAAGAGAGCCCCCACTCTTCTCGGGATTTGCAGGGAGGCGGGAAGAAAGGTTTCCCCCTCCGCTCTTTTTCCTCCTCTTCTTTACCCATCCGGGTGATCTCCGATGCCTTTTCTCTGGGGCCCGGTCTTTTGGGGCGCTACGGTTGTGCTTCCTGTGGCCTCGTGTTAGTCAGAGGCACTCCGGCATCGATGGCCGCCTATACTTCGGGGAACCGCCTGGATGCTTCCCCGGCCATGATGAAAAAAGAGAGGGATCAAAAAACAGGGGCACCGGTAGTGTCCCTGGATGCTGCAAAAGGCCCGTGAGGCACTTTGTAAGGGCTGCTCTTATTTTTGTGCTCGTTTTTATGACAAGGGCCCCTCCCGGGGCCCTTGTGCTTTCATTTTTTCTCACCAATTGCTGGTATTCCTAATATGGGTAACCCCTTCTAGTATGCCCTTCTTAAATAAAATCTCGTACCTAGGATCTCCGCTTGCGGGATACCACATCGAATATGACGGCTCCTACGAGGACAATACCTCGGATAATATATTGAAGGGAAATGTCGGTACCCAGGAGGTTCATTCCATTCATGAGGGACATGTACACCAGGGCTCCTACCAGGGACCCCGTAATAGAACCAACCCCTCCGGCTGCAGAAACCCCTCCGATGTAACAGGCTGAAATGGCGTCCATTTCAAAGAGGGTTCCCGCCTGGGGGGTAGCCGATTTGAGCCGGGCCGTAAAAAGAATCCCCGAGAGGGCTGCTAGAAATCCCATGGAGGCAAACACAAAAAGGGTAATCCGTTTTACATTAATCCCTGACAGCTCTGCCGCCTCTGGATTGCCTCCAACCGCAAAGATATGACGCCCTAATATGGTTTTGCGGGTCATGAAGTCATAGACAAAGACCACCAGCATCATTATGACAAAGGTCCAGGAAAGACCGTTGTAACCGCTGAGAATCCAGGTGATATAAGCCAGAATGGCCAATACAAAAATAATCTGGAAGACAAATGCGGAAGGGGGAATAACTTCGAAATTGTATGCCTTTTTTCGTCGTCGGTTGGCTATCATCGAATATACCGCAAAGATAGCGACAATAAATCCGATAAGAAGGGTCGTTTTATGAATCCCTGGCAAGAACGTTTCCGAAGGAAATAGCTCTGGAATGTAGCCAGTTCCCAGTGCATTAAAGGATTCATTGGGGATAATGATAGTTCCCGTTGCGGCGGTGGTGAGCATGAGGGCACCCCGGTAGATAAGCCAACCTGCGAGGGAGGACACGAAAGCAGGAATACCAAGGATAGCCACTGGTGTCCCCGTAAGGAGTCCTGCGCCAGCTCCCAGAATGAGCACGAGAATAATGGTAAGCCATACAGGGAAATGGGCCTGGGTAAGGAGGACCGCTGCTACGGCTCCCAGAAATCCCGCAAGGAATCCTACCGAAAGATCGATATGACGGATTACGATAATCAACGTCATCCCTACAGCAAGAACCGCGATGTATCCTGTCTGATTGAGTAAATTTGCAATATTCCTGGAAGAAAGAAAGTTCCCTCGACTTAAAATATTAAATATTACCGCAATGACTACGAATGCAATGTACATTGAATAGTTTCGGATATTGTTTTTAATCATGAGTCGTAATTCTTTATATGCCATCCTGTTCCTCCTAGTACTGGGTTGCCAGTTCCATGACTTTTTCCTGGGTAGCCTCTTCCCGAGAAAGTTCCCCTGTTATGTGCCCATTTGCTACGACGTAAACCCGATCGCTCATGCCGAGTACCTCGGGTAACTCGCTGGATATCATCAAAATGCTCATACCCTGGCTAACTAATTTATTGATGATGGTGTAGATTTCGTACTTGGCTCCCACATCGATCCCTCGCGTAGGTTCATCAAGAATAAGTAAACTGGGATTTACAAAGAGCCATTTTGCCACGGAGACTTTTTGCTGATTCCCTCCCGAAAGATTCAAGACAAGCTGTTGAATACTGGGAGTTTTAATCGTGAGGTTTTTTACGTACTCGTTGGCCACCTGGATTTCTTTTTCGTCAATAACCACCCCCTGGCGAGATGCAACTCCGTCCAAGTTTGCCATGGTGATGTTAGAGCGAATCGGTTGAATAAGGACGAGCCCATTCTTCTTACGGTCTTCGCTTGCGTATGCAAGGCCTGCTTTTATAGCCTGTTGAGGGTGGGTAAACCGTTCTTTTTTCCCTTTAAAAATGAGTTCTCCTTCAATAATGTAGCCATCAGGATTTCCAAAGAGACTTCGGGCTAATTCGGTCCGTCCAGATCCCACCAGGCCTGCCAGACCCACCACTTCTCCCTTTCGAACATAAAAATTTACATCCCTTAAAACGGGACGTCCTAATTTGGGATCAAAGGCGTTCCAGTGCCGAACCTCCAGAACCTTTTCGTCGGTGTAGGATCGTTCTCGGGGTGGATAGATGTTTTCAATGGAACGACCGACCATGTGTTTAATAAGCACCTGTTCGTTTACGGTATCCTTGTGTCGGTCCAGGGTGCAGATGGTTCGTCCATCCCGTAAAACCGTAATGGTATCGGCTATGCTGAGTACTTCTTTTAATTTGTGGGAAATCATGATACAGGTCACCCCCTGACTCTTGAGTTCCCGGATTATGTTCAGGAGGTTTTCGCAGTCATCTTCGTTAAGAGCTGCGGTGGGTTCGTCAAGGATCAGGAGTTTCACGTTGCGGCTCAGGGCTTTTGCAATTTCCACAAGTTGTTGTTTGCCAATGCCGAGGTCCTTTATTTTAGTCGTAGGGGATACTTTAAGATGTACCCGTTTCAGGAGTTCCTCTGTTTCGCGGATCATTTCGTACATATCGATGGTCAGCCCCCGGGTTTTTTCATGGCCCAGCATGACGTTCTCGTACACCATCATTTCGGGCACCAGGGCGAGCTCCTGATAAATGATACCGATTCCCGCTTCTTCACTATCGTGAATGTGATTGAATTTTACTTCCCTTCCTTCAAAAAAGATCTGGCCCTGAAATTCTGAGTGGGGATATACGCCACTTAGAATTTTCATCAGCGTCGATTTTCCTGCCCCATTTTCTCCGACCAAACAATGAATTTCTCCTTGTTTGACCGAGAACGTGACATCACTTAACGCCCGGACCCCAGGGAAGGTTTTCACGATATTTTTCATTTCCAGTATGTATCCGCTCATGGGCTTCTACCTGCTTTATATAAAATGTAAAACACAAGAAGGGGCCTTACCAGGTCCCTTCCCTCACTTTTTTCGATGAAAGATTGTGTTCTGCCAGTCTCAGCGGCTCCCATATTTTGGGAGCCCTATGAAAAGGCTGAGCGGGGAGTATTGTTCTCCTCCGCTCGCCTTTTTTAAGACCGGTGCCTACCGCTTATAGAATTATTTAAGCCCTGTGAACTTGTCAGCCGGCCAGTACCCGGAATCCACAATTTCTTTCTTTACGTTTTCCTTGGTTACCGTAATGATTGCGGTCGGCTTTGCAGGGACATCCTTCTTGCCGTTGTTGTAGTACGCAGTAACGGGAGGAGTCTGGCCCTTCATGTAAGCTACTGCCGCGTTAATAGCATCTTTTACAAGGGTGCGAACATCCTTAAGCACCGTCATGGATTGCTTCCCATCGATGATGTACTGGATAGAAGCGATTTCCGCATCCTGACCGGTGATGTAGTACTTGGTAACGGCCTTATCAGCTGCAAAGGCATCGGCTATGGCCCGGGCGGTTCCGTCGTTGGGCGCGCAGATATATACGGTTCCCTTCGCTTCAGGACCGACGGCGGTAAGGTTAGCTTCGGCCTTGCTTTTCGCATCGTTAAAGTTCCAGTTGGTTGTGGTCTGTCCAATGATCTGGGCCATTTCGTCCCGGGTGAGCTTTGCCTTGTCCTTCAGAGCTACCGCTTTATCGGAATTGCGGACGATGTAGGTTCCATCGGCGATCTTGGGCTGCAGTTCGCTCCAGGCTCCTTCAAAGAAGATGAAGGCGTTGTTATCAGAGGCCGCACCAGTATAAATATAGAGGTTGTTCCCCTTGGAACCGGCAGGAACCTGCTGATTCAGGTACTTACCCCAGGCGGCGCCAACCTGGAAACTATCAAAGGTGACGTAGTAATCCACCGCGGTGGTATCGCGGATAAGTCGGTCGTAGGAGATAACCTTTACCCCAGCCTTAGCAGCCGCTTCGGCGGCGGCAGCAGCAGCGGTTCCGTCATGGGGGCAAATGATGAGTACTTTAATCCCTTCGCTGATAAGGGCTTCCACGTTGGCCTTTTCTTTTGCCGAATCTCCCTGGCTAAAGAGAACCTTTGCACTAAATCCAGCGGCCTTAAGGGCGTCCATAAAGCGGGTCTGATCCTGGATCCAGCGGGGCTCATCCTTGGTGGGAAGAACAATCCCTACCTGGGTTTTACCGGCTTCGCCCTGTCCACTGGCAAATACACCGCCGATAACCGCTACAGAAAGTAGTGCAATGAACAATCCACGGACGAGTTTCATTGCTTCCTCCTAATAAGAACTTTTTCCCATGGCAAAAAACCATGGGGCAAGAGTACGGAACCCTTACCAGAATAGGATTTTCCAATAGGTTTTTTATTTTGTAATCAGGAAAGATGTAGCTTAAAAAAGGAAAGATTTAATCATTGTTCTTTTTCTATAAAATAGCACAAATCGATACAAAAGGATGGTTAAAAAAATCCAGATGGGTGGCCATGAAGGGCAGTATAAACGTCTTTTGAATTCGCCCTCATGGGCTTTTTTATTGAGAAGCTTCCCCTGGTTCCCTTTTTATCAAGGAAAGGTGTTATGGAGGTCTATCCTGTCTACTTCACCTTTAGCACGTTACGAAAAACCTCTTCGTAGCGATGGAAACCGTCTTTGATCACCGTTTCCGCCAGGCGTTCTCGGGTAACCATGATAGGTTCCAGTCTAAAATAGGGGACCTGATAGGTACCATCAGAGATTTTTAGTTCCGTGGTAATGGGCTCTTTTTTAGCAAGCATCACCGCAAAGGCCGCGGCCCGCAGGGCCAGGGGTTCAATAGGCTTGTAGATGGTTCCATATTGACTTCCCTCGGCGATCCGCTGACAGGCCGATAGTTCCGCATCCTGCCCAAAAACCTTTGTATAGGGGATGCGGCGGTTCTCGGATAAAAGAGAAATAACTGTTTCGGCGAGCATGTCATTCCCACAGAGGACCACATCGAGGGGAGTATCTTTTAATTCGGCTAAAAGCTGTTCAAAGCGGGGTTTTACCTCATCGCTAATCCAATCGTTGGGCCAGATCTCTGCCACAAGACGGATTTCTCCTGTAGCAATGCGAGGGTCAAGGACGCTATGAAAGCCCCGGTTAATCATGTACGAATTGTTATCCGTGACAGCTCCATTGATAATAACGTAGTTCCCCCGTGGCGCTACCGCCACGGCGCTTTCTGCCATAAGGGAGCCAACCCGTTCGTTATCAAAAGAGATGTAGAGATCTACGTTGGCATTGTGCACGAGTCGATCATAGCTAATGACCGGAATTCTTTTTCGTTTTACCTGCTTTACTACCTCCGACAGTTTTTCCGCATCGTTCGGAATGAGTACCAGTACGTCGATGCCCGATTGGGCGAGCTCTTTTACCTGTTGGATTTGGGTGCTTGCGTCCTGGTTTGCTACCCGCAGGAGTACTTCGGCGTTTAAATCCTGGGCTGCCCGGACAAAACTATCCATGTCGCGGCGCCATCGTTCTACCACGAGGGAATCCAGGGCAAGACCAATCCGGGGCTTTCGGTTCTCTCTAGAAGCGTCGGAGCGCTGGCACGTTGTTAAAAGACCGACCCCGCAAGTGACTATACAACAAAAAAACAAAAATCCCCGCACCTTTTTAGGTCCCATGTGCTTCCTCCCTTTTTGTTTCCCCGTACTCTCGGGGAGTCATACCGGTGTAATTCTTAAAGAGTCGAGCAAAATAATTGGGGTCCTGATATCCACAGGCCTGACTGATTTCTTTTATTGAAAGGTCCCCTTCTTGCAAGAGTTCCTTCGCCCGTTTAAGGCGAATTTCTATTAAGGTTCGGGCAAAGCCCTGACCTACTTCTTCGGAGAGCATGCGGGATACGGTGACGGGTGAAAGATCCATGAGGTCAGCTACCGATTCAAGGCTGATCGGTTCCTGATAGTGCTCTTCTAAGTATTGAAGGATTTTCCGAACCGTCGGTGAATATTCCCGACGTACATGAACTTCTTGAAGAAGTTTTTGGAATTGGGTATGACACCAGGTGCCTAGTTCCTGAAAGAGCCCCTTCTGATAGAGAGAAAAAAGACCTTCTAAAGAAAGGAGGGCGTGCCCCCGTTCCCGCGGAATGGTCCCTTCTTGAATAGCCTCGGTAATCCCATAGGTTAAGAGACTTACCAATCGATACAATCCCAGGGGACTCATAGTGTGATATTTTTGAAGATTGATGATAATTTCCTCAAACTGTTTTTGGGCAACCGTCCAGTAGTGGTGGCTGATAGCTTCATAGTATTCGTGGTCCAATACCCAGGGCCACAATTCATCTGGTTTGCTTTCGCCCGTATACTCATCGGAGGAAGAGGGTCCTTGAGGACTTTGTAAAAATTCGTTCCACACCCTTTGCCACAGGCGATCCACCTCGGCAAGAGGACCCGGAGAGCCGATAAGCATCTGAATTTCCCCGGTGGCAAGGGGACCTGCCAATTCTTTTTTGATAGGTTCTACCAATGACTGTAGGGGTGTTTCGTTGCTATTCGGAAGGGGAATGAAAAAAGGAGCGTATCGCTGATGGACCAGGGGGCCCAGGATAGCGGTTGTTTTATACTGAATAGTATGGGAAGCCTGGATGTACAGTTCTCCTGTGCTATGAGAAATAGCAGGAAGAAAGTACAGAATTCCCACTGCCCCATGAGTACACGATAGGTGGAATACAGAAAGAAAGGCCTTAAGGTCCTGAGGACTCAAATGTCCTTCCAGAAGATGATTAAAGAAGGCTTCTCGCACATACTCGGCAAACTGTTGTTCCCGTTCCAGAAAGGCAAGCTCCTTTTCTTCTATTAAACTGAGCCGCTCAAGGAATAAGCTTGCTGACCGAAGGGCTATTTCAAGGCGTTCCCGGGAAATAGGTTTCAGTACGTAATCGCATACGCCGAGCCGGAGGGCCTCTCGGGCAATATCAAAACGTTCATAGGCGGTAATCAGCACAAAGGCTTTGGTTCCACCGCTTTGGGAAATACTGCGAATCGCCTCAAGACCATTGATGCCGGGCATCTGAACATCGATAAGAATAATATCGGGATTCAGTTCCCGGGCCTTCTCTATGGCCTCCCGTCCATTGTGGGCATCCCCTACCACCAGGTATTCCTGAGAAAAGTAGCGTTTTATGAGAAGTTCCAGCGCACTAATAATAGGACTTTCGTCATCTACAATAAGAACCCGTCTCATGGCAGTGTCTCCTGGGGAATAGAGATTACGATACGGGTGCCCTTTTCGGGGGCGCTTTCTATGGTGATGTTCTCTTTACCTCCGGTGTATAGATGGAGCCGCCGAATGACATTATGCAGCCCAATATGGTCATAGGAAAGCACTCCCTCCGCTTGTGCGGCCGCCAGGGCTTTTTCGATGGTTGTCTGGTCCATTCCTTTCCCCGTATCACGTACTTCGTATTGTAACAGGTGTTGTTCTGTCCATACCCGAATGAAAACGGTCCCTCCCTGTTCTACATCATGGAGCCCGTGAGCAATGGCATTTTCAATAAGGGGTTGTAAAATCATGGCGGGGCTTTCTCGGGCCAGGGCTGCTTCATCAACCTGTATGTCAAAAAGGTAGCGGTCTTTAAATCGAAGTTTTAAAAGCCAGATGTATTTTTGGGCGCAATCTACTTCTTCTGAAACCAGAACCATACGGTTTGTGGGCTTTAAAGCATATCGAATAAAGTCGGCCAGTTTTTCCAGGAACTCCGCGGTAATTTCATCCTCTTGAGAAAGGGCAAGTTGCCACCCTGCCGAAAGGGTATTGTACAAGAAATGGGGGTTTATCTGAGATTGAAGGGCCAGCAGTTCCGCATCTTTCAATTTATGTTGATAGTCCAGAACCTGCATCTGTTGTTCAAAGAGCTGGCGTTCCAATTCTGCCTTGTTCCGTAATTCTGCAAAGGCCTCTAAAATACTTCGTTGCATATTGCGAAAGGCCTGATTGAGGGTGCCAATCTCATCATCCCCCGTATAGGTATCTATTTCTATATCGTATGCTCCCCGGCTGATGGCTTCCACCGCGCCGGAAAGTTTTTCCAGCGGTTCGGTGATGATATGCGAATATCGGAGCGTAAAGGTGGTGCTCAAAATAAAGGAAATGAAAATGAGCAGGAGGTTGAGGGAAACAATGAGCCCCATGTTTTGTTCGTATTTCGAAAATGATTGCAGGGCCCGTTCAAGATACAGGCCATTCAATTTTTCAAGAATAAAGGTGATGCTGTTTTCGCTTCGCTTTGCCTCTTCGTAGGCGGCTACGTAGGTGGTAACGTCCCGGCCCCGTTTTGCTTGAACCGCCTGTTCACTGTAGGTGAGATAGTTTTCTATAAGTAAAAGGAGGTCCCGTTCCAGTAAGAGGAGGCGATCCTCCCGGATGTCCCGGTTTAATTGGTTCTGGAATTCTAAAAGACGGGAACTGGTTTTAATGTATTCCTTCAGAGACTCGGAATTCTTGGCCTGTAAGTACTCAGTGAGATGTTGTTGGGTTTTTTTAAGGTCCTCATCTATCGTTTTAAGGAGCACATTTTTGCTAAAAAGGATTTGCACGCTCTTTACCAATTCCATGGTGGAAAACGTGGTATAAAGGGTTACCAGTCCAAGCACAAAAATAATCACTATAGAGTTGGAAACGATTCGGTTGCGAAAATGGTGCTTCATAGCGCTAGTTCCCGTGCCGCTTTATGTTAGTGGTAACCCGGAGGATTTCCCCTTGATACGTGCCCTTTTTTATAGAGGTAAGGGTTTCTATGGCAAGGGTGCCCATCCGGAAGGCATCTCGAACCAGGGTTACCGCCACAACTCCTTTTTCCAGGAGCCGGGTTATTTCTTCGTTTTCATCGGCGCCGATGATAAGGATTTTGCCCACCAGCCCCCGATCGATAAGGACCTGGGCGGCCCCGATGGTGCTGCGAGCGCTGGTACAGAGGATCGCGTTAATTTCCGGGTGATCCTGCAAAAGGCGGGAGGCCGCTCCTTCTCCTGCCAGAATGTTTTCTTCTTCTCGTTCGGTGGCGATGATACGGCCATAGCCCGTTTCTTGAATGGCCTCCAGGGCGCCCCGCAAGAAGGGGTCCTCCTGGATAATCTCGCTGGAACGGGAGGGGAGGATAATACCGAGGCGGGCGTGAGTTCCCAGAGTCTGGAGCGCCTGGATTGTGGCGGCTTTTCCATGGGAGGCCGAATCGCTGGTTATGAATCGGGCTTCTGGGAGAGGGGGCACATCCATGGCCACGCCAACAAAGGGAATATCCTTTGCTCTGGCCTGGTTAATAAAATCTCCAATGTTCATTCCGGCGGGGAAAAACATTATGATCCCCTCGGGCTTTACCCTGAGGGCAATCTCAAAATAGCGATAGGCCTCAGGGCTTAGGGGCACGGTAGATACGGTGGAACCCATGTCGTAGGTGAAAAACTGGAGCGCCTGGTGATATTTTTCTGCGGTGCTCTGGATCCCCTTATACAGGTTTGCGATAAACGGATCGCTCGGTTGGGGAAGGATCCCAATGATAAGGTGATCGTACTTTTTTACCGAAGAAGGGTTTAACAAAATCGTTTTGGTAAGTTCTTCCCGGCTGGTACTGATAAAATAGATATTCAAAAGGCTTGCCCCTATAAGGAGCACTCCAAAAAGGAGTACCACGAGAAGGCTCAGTCGATCATGGCGCATATCAAGGTATTGTATCATCCCCTCTGGTAGTTGTCATCGGTGCTTTTTCCCTTGGCATGGTATGTAAAAATACGTGGCCTCCCCAGGGCAACCCATCATCCAACGGATAGAGATAGGCCCCGGGGTACCATGTCTGTTTACAGAACACAAATTTTTAAATCCAAGGTTGACAGCCGGATAGACTGAAATTACAATTTCGAATGTAGGTGTGGCAAAGAGTGCTGATTGGGTGTGCTCTGCCAGAATGGCAGTCACCTAAATTAGCTATGATATGAGATGACCTAAGGCTAAGGCGGCGAAGGTTACTGTGTCTGTTTACATACCATAGTTGTTTGGTAAATCATTAACAAGCAGTGACTAGATTGTCATGCTGACTTATTTAAAGGCACCTCTAAAAACTCG